>CAZZZE010000030.1:0-11960 GCA_964658365.1 uncultured Jatrophihabitantaceae bacterium | reverse complement strand
TCGGCAGCCATTATTTCGGCGAAGGTCCGCAGCGGCACTTCTACGGCCGATGGCTCGACTTCATGATCAGCGGTGACTGGCCGGTCATCAAAGAGTCGCAGGCAGCAGAACTGGATGCGAACATGATGACGAGAGAAGGCGTTTCCCGATGACTACCCAGTCCTCTGTCGCCGTGCAGTCACTGGTCTCGCCCGACACCCAGCACGAGATCGAGCAATTCCTGTACTACGAGGCGCGCCTGCTCGATGAATGGCGGTGGCGTCAGTGGTTCGACCTCCTGTCAGAAGACATTCGCTACTGGTTGCCCACGCGGAAGAACCGGCTACGCGCGCAGGACTTCAGCCACGAGGTCCCAGACGAGGTGGAGGTTGCCTACCTCGATGAGAACAAGCAGTCCCTCGAGGGCCGTGTCGTGCAGTTGGAGTCGGGAAAACACTGGGCGGAAGACCCGCCGAGCCGCACCCGCCGCTTGATCACCAACGTCTGGATCTCCGACGTCCATGAGGACAACGGCGTGGACGCCTACGATGTGCGCTCGTATTTCCTGTGCTATCGCAACCGTCTCGAGAACGAGGTGGACGTGTGGGCAGGTGTGCGCGACGATGTGCTGCGCAAATCCGCGACCGGCTACGAGATTGCGAAGCGTACGATCCTGCTCGACCAAAACGTCGTTCTGTCGAAGCATCTCTCTGTTTTTCTGTAACGGAATTGCCCGGTTGCTGGCACGTACCGATCACTCGACATGTTTAGGGGAATGAAGAACCGTGGCATTGGACGAAGATGTTGTGCGCTTGGCAAAGGGGCCGAACCTGGCGACAGTGGTGACCCTGATGCCGAGCGGTCAACCACAGGCCCTGCTGGCCTGGGTGGACACCGACGGTGAGTACGTGCTGGTCAACACCGAGCCGAGTCGGCAGAAGGTGAAGAACCTGTCGCGCGACCCTCGAATCACTGTCCTCATCCACTCCGCGGAGGACCAGTGGGACTGGGCCGAGGTCCGCGGCACGGTCAGCGACATCGTGAGCGGGGAGCAGGCCAGCGAGCATCTCCACGAGCTGTCTCGCAGGTACCTCGGATCCGATTTCCCGCAACCCATCGGGCCGCAGGGCAGGCTCATCCTGAAGATCGAAGCGCAGAAAGTGAACACTGCGAAAAGCGTCTTCACGTAGCCGATCGCCGGGCGCGATCAGCTCGGGTTGCTCGCCGTCACCAGCCAGAGTGCGGCCGGGAACCTCACCGCCCCGTCGACGAGGTGTCGGCGCAACTCCACGCGCACGTCGTCGAGCAGCTGGGCCCGTGCCTCGCTCCCGAGGATCGGTAGCAAGGTTTCGTACGCGACGCGTCCGGTGGTGACGCTCAGGATGGTGGCCAGTCGTTGTTCGACGCCGTCGCCGCCGTCGAACCCGTAGTCCAGGGTGACATCGAGCGCCGCGATGTCGACCGAGGCCCAACCTGCGTCGGCCAGCAGTCCCGCGAGCCGCTCGCGATCGGCGAACGCCGTGGGGCTCGGCTCGTCCGGCGCGGGCGGTTCGGGGCGTGGTTCAAGCCGCTCGGCGAGCACGCTCGTGCCGAGGGTGAACATCGGGTTCTCCCCGAAGGTGCGCCAGCAGGCGAACACGAGGCGGCCCTCGACGGCCGCGACCCGCCGGAGATTGGCGAACGCGGCGACCGGATCGGCGAAGAACATGACGCCGAAGCGCGACACGACACGGTCGAACGGCGGGCCGGGGGCATCGGCCGCCAGGTCCATGACCTGCGCGTCACCGAGCAGCACCGTGGCGGCTGGCACTCGCGCGGCCGCAGCGGCGACCATGCCGGGAGAGATGTCGACGCCGACCCCGGCTGCCCCGGCGGCGTCGGCCGCAGCGAGCAATGTGCCCGTGCCGCACCCGACGTCGAGCACGCGGTGCCCTGCCGCAAGGTCGGCGGCGTCGAGAATCGCCCGGGTCACCGGGGCGAAGATCGCATCGAAGATCGACTCGTTCTCGACCCAACCGGCCGCACTGCCGGCCCAGTGTTCGCCCATCTCCGCGTTTGTCATGGCCAGAGCCTACGAGCCTCCACCCGGCCAGGCGTTGACGTAGCCCGACGGTGCGCGCGCGAGCTCCACGGTGACCGTTGTCCCGTGACCTACCTGGCTGTCGATCCACACCCGCCCGCCCTGCAGGGTGGTCAGCCGCTGCACGCTGGCCAGTCCCAGGCCGGAACCGCCGTCGTCGTCGCGGGCCAACCGTCCTCGGTTGAACTCGCCGAAGATGGTGTCGATGTCCTCGGCGGCGATGCCACGGCCGTGGTCGCTGACGGCTATGCGCACGACCTCGCCCACTTCGTCGACCGTGACGGTGATCGGTGTTCCGGCCGGGGAGTACCTGACCGCGTTGCCGAGCAGGTTGTCGAGGATGCGGGTTAAGGCCGTGCGGTCGGCCAGGGCCATCGCGTCGCTGTCCTGAACGTTGATGCCGTGCTGCGGTGACACCGCGCGGAACGCAGCTGCGCACGTGCTGGCCAGCCTGGCGACGGCCAGCGGTACGAGCGTCAGCACCGCCGGTCCCGAGCGATTCTTGGCGTAGTCGAAGAGACCGTCGACCAGGTTCCCGAGGTGGGTCGCCTGGAGCTGTAATCCGCGCAGATTCTCCTGATGGTCTGCCTCGCTACCGCTACGTGCCAGCAGCTCGGCCAGTATCTGGATCGCGAAGACCGGGTTGCGCAGATCGTGGGTGACCGCCGCGAACAGCGATTCCTGTGCCTCGGCCAGCTGGTGTTGCGTGGTCAGGTCCTGCGTGACCTTGACGTATCCGGACAGTGCGCCGTGCTCGTCGCGCAGCGCGGTGATCACTACGTTGCCCCAGAACCTCGAGCCGTCCCTGCGCACCCGCCACCCGGTGTGCGCCACCCGCCCCTGGGTGCGCGCGGTGGCGAGCAGGCCGCCGGGCAGACCGTCCTGTCGGTCCTCGTCGTCGTAGAACATGGAGAAATGTCGGCCGATCGCCTGCTCGGCGGAGTACCCCTTGACGCGCCGCGCCCCGGCGTTCCACGACGTGATCTGCCCGGCCGGATTCAGACCGATGATGGCGTAGTCCACCACCTGGGTAACCAGCGCGCGGAACATCGCCTCGCTGTCCCGCAGCGCCAGCTGGGTGTCGTGTTCCTCGGTGACGTCGCGGACGACGCCCAACACCTCGATGACCTGACCGGTCGATGCGGAGCGTCGGAACGGCGTGACCCGCCGGTCCAGCCAGCGCCACGGACCGGCGCCGTGCTTGGCGCGGTAGCGAAGGTGCAGGATCGCGCCATCGGCCAGCTCCTGAGCTGCAGTGTTCAACGCCCGCAGACGCGCCTGGTCCTCCGGGTGGAGCAGTTTGCCGATGTCGGGACCCAACTCTCCGTCAACTGACTGCTGGTCATCCCGAGAATCGTCTTGCCCGGGGAGGCGTAGACCAGACCTCCGGTCGCGATATCAGTGACGAACGTGAGGTCCGGCGACGTGTCCATCACCGCGGCCAACAGCGCATGGGTGTCGACCGCGTCCTTGCGGGCGACGCCCAGCTCACGCACCGTCGTCCTCTCCACGGTGACATCGGAGATAGCCACGACGGCGCCCACGACCCCGCCGTCCACCGCCACCATCTGTGACCCGCGGATCACGACATCGCGGTAGGGGCCGCCACACGACCCGATGGTGAAGTCGATGTCGCCGTCGGTCTCGCCACGCACAGCCCGCGCGAGCGGGAAATCGTCAGGGTCGACGCGCGTGCCGGCTCCGTCGAAAACGTCGATCGAGGTGCGGAGATCCACCAGCGACACGGGTCCATCCATGTCGGCGAGCCCGAGCAGGACACCCCCGGCCTGGTTACGGCGCAGATTGCCGCCGTCGGCGTCGCACCACACGATGCCGACGTCGATGGTGTCGAGCAGAAGGTCGGTGAACAGCTGACGGCTGACGTCCTCGCCCGGCAGGTTCACGTCGGCGGTCCCACTGGGTTCCATACTGGAAAGCTGCTTTCCCGTGCCCTGGAAGGACAGCCGGAGCGCGGGAACGCCGCCCGTCTCAGTGGCCGCAACCAGATACCGTGGCAAGGCTCAGGCAACCAGCATGAACGCTACGCCACTCCAACGGCGGGGTTTCCCGACTACGGCCCGGCGGTGCCCAGGCGATGGCCGTCGCCGTCCCAGTTGGCCTTATTCATCTTGGAAGGCTGCACGCGTGGGGGCTCACCTTCCTGCTTGGGGAAGTTCGGCGGGTACGGGGCGTCGCCCACACCGTTGGCCTCGTCGCGTTCGGCCCACTCGAGCAGCGGCTCGAGCGACCACACGGCGTCGTCGATGCCTTCGTGCAGATCGCCGAACCGCGCGAAACGCTCAGGCATGGTGGCGATGGTGAAGTCGTCCATCTCGACGTCGGGCAGCTCGTCCCACGTCACCGGCGCCGACACCAGACCGACGGGCGAGCCGCGTACCGAATACGCAGCGGCGATGGTGCGGTCCCGGGCGTTCTGGTTGTAGTCCAGGAAGACCCGACCCTCGCCGCGCTCCTCCTTCCACCACGCGGTGGTGACGAGCGACGGCGCACGGCGCTCGACCTCCCGGGCGAAGGCCAGGGCGGCCCGACGCACCTCGCGGAAGCCGAAGCGCGGCTGGATGCGGACGTAGATGTGGATGCCCTTCGACCCGGACGTCTTCGGCCAGCCGACCGCACCGAGCTCGTCGAGCACCTCGTGGACCACGCCGGCGACCTGCTTGCACTGGGGCAGCGCGGCGCCGGGGCCGGGATCGAGATCGATGCGCCACTCGTCGGGGTGCTCGACGTCGGCGCGCCGCGAGTGCCAGGGGTGGAACTCGACCGTCGACATCTGCACGGCCCAGGCGATGTCGGCCGGCTTCGTCACGCACAGCTCGTCCGCCGTCCGTCCCGACGGGAAGCGCACCTGCACGGTCTCGACCCATTCGGGCGCACCCTTGGGCAGTCGCTTCTGGTAGATCTTCTCGCCGTCGGTGCCCTCGGGGTAGCGGTGCAGCATGCACGGCCGCTCGCG
This sequence comes from uncultured Jatrophihabitantaceae bacterium, assembly GCA_964658365.1. Taxonomy (GTDB): domain Bacteria; phylum Actinomycetota; class Actinomycetes; order Mycobacteriales; family Jatrophihabitantaceae; genus Jatrophihabitans. The sequence continues at coordinate 6,927 of CAZZZE010000030.1, read as the reverse complement.
CACCGCCCGCACGATGCCCGGCGCTACGGACAGGTAGTAGTCGATCAGGTCGAGCTTGGTCTCACCACGGGCCGAGAAGTACACGCGGTCGGGGTTGGTGACCCGCACCGCGTGCGGCCCGACCTGGACCTCGGTGCTGGGCGACGCCATACGGTCAAAGCTAACCCGTGCCGTCGCCCGCGTGCGGGAAGCCGCTGGATCGCCCTAGCATGCTGTCTCAGGTCCGACGATCGCGAGGGGGCGACATGCGGGGAGTCCGTGTCCTGGTGGGCACTCGCAAAGGCGCGTTCCTGCTGAGTTCTGATGAGCGGCGGCGGGACTGGCAGGTCTCCGGGCCACACTTCGCCGGCTGGGAGGTGTACCACGTCGCCGGCTCACCGGCCGATCCCGATCGGATCTGGGCCGCCCCGTCGGGCGGCTGGTTCGGCCAGGTCGTCCAGCGCTCCGACGACGGCGGGCGGACGTGGGACGCCGTCGGCAACGACTTCTCCTACGCCACCGCGGCCGGGCAGCACCAGTGGTACGACGGCACGCTGCGCCCCTGGGAGTTCGCCCGGGTGTGGCACTTCGAGCCGTCGGCCACCGATCGCGACCTGGTGTACGCGGGCATCCAGGACGCCGCGCTGTTCCGCAGCACCGACGGGGGCGGCAGCTGGCAGGAGCTGAGCGCGCTGCGCGAGCACGAGTCGGGGCCGCAGTGGCAGCCCGGCGCCGGCGGGATGTGCCTGCACACGATCGTGCTCGACCCGAACGACCCGAACCGGATCACGGTCGCGATCTCGGCGGCCGGGGTGTTCCGCACCGACGACGCGGGCCTGAGCTGGCGAGCGATCAACCAGGGCCTGCTGTCCGACGGCATCCCGTCCCCCGCCGCCGAGGTCGGGCACTGCGTGCACAACCTCGCGATGCACCCGTCCCGGCCGGACACCCTGTTCATGCAAAAGCACTGGGACGTCATGCGCAGCGACGACGGTGGCGAGCACTGGCACGAGATCAGCGGCAACCTGCCCAGCGACTTCGGGTTCCCGATCGCCGTGCACGCCCACGAACCCGACACGGTGTACGTCGTCCCGATCACCAGCGACTCGCAGCACTTCCCGCCCGACGGGCGGTTGCGGGTCTACCGCAGCCGCACCGGTGGCGACGACTGGGAAGCCCTCACCGACGGGCTGCCGCAGGAGCACTGCTACGTCGACGTGCTGCGCGACGCGATGGCCGTCGACACGCTGGACGAGTGCGGCCTCTACGTGGGCACGACGGGCGGGCAGGTCTACGCGTCCGCGGACTCCGGCGACAGCTGGGCCGCGATCGTGCGCGACCTGCCGCCCGTGCTGTCGGTGGAGGTGCAGACGCTGTGACGACCGCCGCCGACGCCGCGCCGATCCACGTCGTGCTGCCCGCACACCTGTGCCAGCTGGCCCGCACCGGCAAGCACGTCACCCTCGTCGCCCGGCCGACCCAGCGCGGCGTCATCGACGCCCTCGAGCGGCACTACCCGGCGCTCACCGGCACGCTGCGCGACCCGGCCACCGGCCGACGTCGCGCGTTCGTGCGCTTCTTCGCCTGCCAGGAGGACCTGTCCCACGAGCAGCCGGACAACCCGTTGCCCGCCGCCGTGGCCGACGGGACCGAGCCGTTGCTCATCATCGGGGCCATGGCCGGCGGCTGAGGCTCGTCAACCCTGCTCGCGCAGTGCCCGCAGGCCCTCCTTCAACGACCCCATGGTGGCAAGCACGGCCGTGGGCTCGTAGCCGCAGTGCGCCATGCAGTTGTTGCAGCGCTCGTCGCGCCCGCGGCCGTACTTCTCCCAGTCGGTGGTCTCGACGAGCTCCTGGTAGGTCTTCACGTAACCGTCGTTCATCAGGTAGCACGGCTTCTGCCAGCCGAGCAGGGAGTAGGACGGGATGCCCCAGGCGGTGCAGCCGAACTCCTTCTTGCCCTCGAGGAAGTCGAGGAACAGCGGCGAGTGGTTCAACCGCCAGCGCTTGCGGTTGCCGTCGCCGAACGCCTTGGCGAACAGCTCGCGCGTCTCGGTGACGCCGAGGAAGTGGTCCTGGTCGGGCGCCTTCTCATAGGCGTAGGCGGGCGAGATCATCATGCTGTCGACCTCGACCTCGTCATTGAGGAAGTTGAGGACGTCGATGATCGTCTGCGGGGTGTCGGTGTTGAAGAACGTCGAGTTCGTCGTCACCGTGAAGCCCTTCGCCTTCAAGAAGGCGATCGCCGCTATCGCTTCATCGAACACCCCCTGCTTCGACACCGACTCGTCGTGCCGCTCGCGCAGCCCGTCGACGTGGATGGCGAAGGACAGGTACTCCGACGGCCTGAGGTCGAAACGGTCCCAACGCTTGCGGACCAACTCGGCATTGGTGCACAGCACGACGTACTTCTTGCGCTTCGTCAGCTCGTTGATCATGACGTCGATCTGGGGATGCATGAACGGCTCGCCACCGGCGATCGAGACGACCGGGGCGCCGGACTCCATGACCGCGTTGACGGCCTGCTCGACCGGCATCCGCTGGCGCAGGATCTCGTGCGGATGCTGGATCTTGCCGCAGCCGTTGCACGCGAGGTTGCACGCGAACAGCGGCTCGAGCTCGACGACGAACGGGAACTTGTCCTTGCGCTTGATGTAGCGCTGGTTGATCCCGTACCAACCGATGCGCAGAGCCTGCTTCAACGGAACCGGCATTACCCAACAACTCCCTTCGGGAGGGTGAACGTGACGTCTTCCCTGGTGTGAACCCGCTCGGTGACCTCGACGGGGCCGAAGGCCCGCAACGTGCCGACCACCTCGTCGACGAGATGCGGCGGGGCGGACGCGCCGGCAGTGATGCCGACGCGGGTGTGTCCGGCCAACCACTCCGGCAACAGTTCGGTGGCGTCGTCGACCAGGTGGGCCGCGACGCCCGCCCGCCGCGCGACCTCGACGAGGCGCAGCGAGTTGGAGGAGTTCCTCGAGCCGACCACGAGCACGACGTCGGACTCCGCTGCGACGTCGCGAACCGCGCCCTGCCGGTTGGTGGTGGCGTAGCAGATGTCATCGGTGGCCGAGCTCTCGATGGCCGGGAACCGGCGGCGCAGGACGTCGACGGTGGCGGCCGCTTCGTCGAGGGCGAGCGTGGTCTGCATCAGGTAGGCGACGTGCGCCGGGTCGTCGGCGACCACGCGCTCGGCCTCGTCGGGCGTCTGGACGAGCCGGATCCGGCCGGGCGCCTCGCCGAGCGTGCCCTCGGTCTCGTCGTGGCCGTCGTGCCCGATGAGCAGCACCGTGTCGCCGCGGGCCGAGAACCGCCGGGCCTCGGCGTGGACCTTGGCCACCAGCGGGCAGGTCGCGTCGATCACGTCGAGACCGCGCCGCTCGGCGTCGGTGCGCACGGCCGGGGCGACGCCGTGCGCCGAGAAGATGACGGTGGCGTCGTCGGGCACCTCGTCGAGTTCCTCGACGAAGACCGCGCCGCGGTTCTCGAGGTCGCGCACGACGTGGGCGTTGTGCACGATCTGACGGCGGACGTAGACCGGGTGCTGGTAACGCTGCAGGGCGAGGTCGACGATCTCGATCGCCCGCTCGACGCCGGCGCAGAACGAGCGCGGCTCGGCCAGCACCACCGACCGCGCACCGGCGAGAGCCGCCCACCGCGACAGCACCGGCCCGATACGCCGCAGGGTGTGCAGCGCCCGCACGCCGTTGGTCACCGTGGCCGGGCGCAGCACCGGGACGGTGGCAGTGTCGACGATCACCCGCACGACGGCGACCGGCACGCCGCGGGCCGCGAAGGCGCGCGCGAGAGGTGCGGACTCCATGTCGACGGCCAGCGCGCCGGTCGCGAACAGCGCCTCGCGCTCGTCGCTGCCCCCGACGACGCGGTCGCGGGTCAGCACCGGGCCGTGGTGCACGCGCAGGCCGAGGCGGCGCAGCTCGGCCACGAGCGGCGCGGCCGCCCGCAGCGAGGTGCGCCCCTCGCCGTCGCGCACCTCGCCGGCCACCACGACGTCGCCGTGCCGCAGCGCGGGGTCCAGGCCGCCGGCCACCCCGGCGACGACGACGGCCCCGGGCCGCAACGCCTCGCCCCGCGACCGGATCCACTGCCGGACGCGCTCGGGACCCATGCCGCAGCGCTCGAGCTGAGCGCCGTCGACCTGCCCTCGCAGCGCGCCGTACTCGGTGCGCAGGGCTGTGACAACGAGCAGGTTCGTCACGCCGCGCCGCCGCCATACCCGACGGTACGGTTGTCGGTGCCCAGGAAGCGACCGAGGGCACTGATCGGGAACACGAGCCGGTACATCTCGTAGTTGAGGTAGAAGTCGCCCGGGAAGCCGGTGCCGGTGTAAAGCTCCTCGTCCCACCCACCGTCGGTGCGCTGGGTGTTGACGAGCCAGCCGATGCCCCGTTCGACCGCTGCTGAGCCGTGCTCACCGGCAGCGAGCAGCGCCAGCAATGCCCACGCGGTCTGCGACGCCGTCGACTCGCCCCGGCCGGCCCAGGACGGGTCGACGTAGGAGCGCAGGTCCTCGCCCCACCCGCCGTCGAGGTTCTGGTGCTCGACCAGCCAGGCCGTCGCCCGGCGGATGGGCTCGCAGTCGGGGGTGACACCGGCGGCCACGAGCGCCGGTACGACCGCGCCCGTGCCGTAGACGTAGTTGCTGCCCCAGCGGCCGAACCACGACCCGTCGGGCTCCTGGGAGTCGAGCAGCCAGCGCACGCCGCGCGCCAGCGACTCGTCGGTCGCACCCTGATCGCACAGCGCGAGCATCTCGACGGCGTGCGCCGTGACGTCGGCGGACGGTGGGTCGATGACCGCACCGAAATCCGAGAACGGGATCTTCTCGACCAGGCGACGGGTGTTGTCGGCGTCGAAGGCGCCCCATCCCCCGTCACGCGACTGCATGCCCTTCACCCAGGCGATGCCGCGCTCGACCGCGGCCTTTACGGCCGGGTTCTGGTCCTTGACGCGGTCGAGGGCCAGCACGACCTCGGCGGTGTCGTCGACGTCGGGGTAACCGTCGTTGGCGAACTCGAAGGCCCAGCCGCCGGGTTCGAGGTCGGGGCGCTTGACCGACCAGTCGCCGCGGCGGCGGATCTCCTCGCCGACGATCCAGGTGACGGCCTTGTCGAGCACCGGGTCGGACAGGTCGGCGCCGGCGTCGAGCAGGGCGGTGACGGCCAGGCAGCTGTCCCACACGGGTGACTGGCAGGCCTCGAGCCAGCGCACCGGTCCGTCGGGCGTGGCCTCGTGCACCAGGAACGCCTCGAGCCCGGCGATCGCGGTCGAGAGCACCGGGTGGTCGAGCGGGTAGCCGAGCAGGTGCAGGGCCAGGATCGAGTACACCCACGGCGGCTGGATCCCGCCCCACCCGCCGTCGTCCTCCTGGCGGGCGATGATCCACTCGGCGGCCTGGCGCAGCGCGACGCCGCGTCCCGGCTGCACCGGCGAGCGGTCGTAGAGCTTCAGGGCCTTGTCGATGAGGGCGAAGCCGGTGGCGTACAGGCCGCGCGTCAGTGCAGGGACGCGGCCGGTGCGCAGCTCGGCGACGGTGAACGGCAGCGGTCGCACCGGTCGCAAGGTGGTGACGACGCAGATCGGGACGACGGTCTGGCGGGCCCAGCAGCCGAAGTCGTAGACGTTCATCGGCAGCCACGAAGGCAGCAGCACGACCTCGGGTGGCATCGACGGCAGCTCGTCCCACGACCACTCACCGAAGAGGGCGAGCCAGATGCGGGTGAACACGCGGCTGGCCTCGATACCGCCCTGCTCCAGGATGAACCTTCGGGCGCGCTGGAGATGCGGGGCGTCGAGCGGATCGCCGGCCAGGCGCAGGGCGACATAGGCCTCGATCGTCGTCGACAGCTCACCCGGACCGCCCGTGAACGTGGCCCACGTGCCGTCGGTGCGCTGCTGGCTGCGGATCCAGCGGGCCGACTGCTCGAGCTCGTCGGCGGTGAGGATGCCGAGGAACTGGCGCATGAGCAGGTCCTCGGCGTCCATCGTGACGTTCGTGCGCAGCTCGCCCTTCCACCAGCCGGCGGGCGCCTGCCGCGAGCTCAGGTGCTCGCGCGCCCTCTTCAGCGCGGCCAACGCATCGGTGCGGACATCGCTCTTGCTCGCTGTCGTCACGCCTCATCCCTCCAGCTGTTCAGATACGTCACAGCGCCCGCTTTGGTCATCGCTGGCGGCGCACGAGGTATTCCGCGACCGCCCGCAGATCGGCGACGGCCCCCGCGTCGGCCAGCGGGATGGTGGCCAGCAGGTCGAGGGCGTTGTCGAGCAGTCGCTCGGCCTCGGCGCTGGCCCACGCCACTCCGCCGGCGGCCTCGATCAGCTCGACGGCCCTCGCCACACCGTCATCGGAGGTTGGCGGCCCGTCGGCCAGCAGCAGGCCCAGCTCCCGGGCGGCGTCGCCGTCGGCGCGCAGGCTGACCACGACCGGGACGCTGCGTTTGCCGGCCCGTACGTCGGACGACGCGGACTTGCCGGTGACGGCCGGGTCGCCCACGACGCCGAGCACGTCGTCGATGAGCTGGAAGGCGATGCCGACGAGCCGGCCGACCTCGTGCAGCCGGTCGACGACGTCGGGCCCAGCGCCGGCCGACAGCGCTCCGAGCGCCAGCGAGCCGGCGATCAGCGCGGCCGTCTTGCCCTCCTCCATGGTCAGGATGTCCTGCAGCGAGGCGCTGTCGTCGCCCTCGTAGTCGAGGTCGGCCGATTGCCCGCTGATCAGGGCCTGGACGGTGTCGAGCAGCACCGGGAGCGTCCGCTCGGGGTGCGGACCGTCGCGCAGCAGCACGTCGACGGCCGCGCCCATCATGGCGTTGCCGGCCAGGATGGCCTGGCCCTCGCCGAAGACCACCCACCCGGTCGGACGGTGCCGACGTTCGACGTCGCGATCCATGATGTCGTCGTGCAGCAGCGAGAAGTTGTGGATCAG
>CAZZZE010000029.1:12040-15301 GCA_964658365.1 uncultured Jatrophihabitantaceae bacterium | reverse complement strand
TGCCGGCCGCGATCATGTCGATCGCCGCAGCCAACCTGTTCACCCGCAACGTCTATCGCGAGTTCCTCCGGCCCGACGCCGCGCCGAAGGAGGAGGCGCAGGTCAGCAAGATCGTCTCGCTCGTCGTGAAGTTCGGGGCGCTGCTGTTCGTCCTGGGCATGGACAAGCAGAACGCGATCAACCTGCAACTGCTGGGCGGCGTGTGGATCCTGCAGACGATCGTGGCCATCGTGGCCGGGCTGTACACCCGCTGGTTCCACCGGTGGGCGCTGCTGGCCGGTTGGGCGGTGGGCATCGTGTACGGGACCGTCACGGCCTACCGGCAGCAGGTGCCCAACTCGACGACGCGACTGGTGAACGGCAAGGCGGTGACGACGGTCGACGGGATGCGCCACTTCGGCTCGTCACTGGCGAAGTTCCCGGGCACCGACACCACCGTCTACATCGCGATCACCGCGCTGCTGCTCAACGTCGCGGTGGCGGTGGTGCTGACCGTGATCCTGCGGCTGGTCAAGGCGCCTGCCGGCGTCGACGAGACCGCACCCGACGACTTCTACTCCGACTCCACGTCGCCAGAGCTGGCCGAGGCCGAGGAGCGCGCGCTGTCCGGCCACGGGCGCACCGCCTGACGCCGCTACGCTCGGCGGCGTGTTGCACCTGGTGTTCGTCGAGCCGTGCATCCCGGGCAACACCGGCAACGCGATCCGCACCGCAGCGGCCACCGGCACGCACCTGCACCTCGTCGAACCGCTCGCGTTCAGCCTGGCCGACGCGCAGCTGCGGCGGGCAGGGCTCGACTACCACGACCTGGCCGTGGTGACGGTGCACGCGTCGACGGCGGCGTTATGGGACGCGCTCGGGCCCGCGCGGGTGTTCGCGTTCACCAGCCACGCCGATGTCAGCTACACCGACATCGCCTACCGCGACGGCGATGTGCTCGTCTTCGGCGGCGAACCCGACGGTCTGCCGCAACGGGTTCTCGACGACCCGCACATCACCGAGCGGGTGCGGATCCCGATGCTGGCCGGGCGCCGCTCGCTCAACCTGTCGAACTCGGCGGCCATCGCGACCTACGAGGCGTGGCGGCAACTCGGCTTCGCCGGTGCGTGACGCGGCCCGCGGGTAAGGGCGGACCTACTCGGCGACGCTGATCTCGGTGATGCGCAGCGAGATGCGCGTGCGCAGGCTGTCGGGGGCGCGGTCGCCGCCGCAGCAGCGGCTGATCAACGCGCGGACGTCCTTCTCGAGCCCCAGCTGGCGCAGGCACGGGCTGCAGGCATCCAGATGCTGGGCGATGCGCGACTTCGTCGTCTCGTCGGTCTCGTCGTCGAGGAAGACGGACAGCTCGTCGAGGACGTCGCCACAGTCGATGTTGCCGGGGCCGAAGCCCATCCGTGCGCTCATGACTCGCTCCCCGCTCCGGTGCGGATGAGACCTCGCTCGCGCCCGTAGTCGGCGAGCAGGTTCTGCAGTTGCTTGCGCCCGCGGTGTAGACGCGACATGACGGTGCCGATCGGAGTGCCCATGATCTCGGCGATCTCCTTGTACGCGAAGCCCTCGACGTCGGCGAGGTAGACGGCCAGCCGGAAGTCCTCGGGCAGGGCCTGCAGGGCGTCCTTGACGTCGGAGTCCGGGAGGTGGTCGAGCGCCTCCATCTCCGCGGAGCGCAGCCCGCTCGACGTGTGCGACTCGGCCCGAGCGAGCTGCCAATCCTCGACGTCCTCGCTGCCGGACTCGAGCGGCTGGCGCTGCTTCTTGCGGTAGTTGTTGATGAAGGTGTTGGTCAGGATGCGGTAGAGCCAGGCCTTGAGGTTGGTGCCCTCGGTGAACTGGTGGAAGGCGGCGTAGGCCTTCACGAACGTCTCCTGGACGAGGTCCTCGGCGTCGGAGGGGTTGCGCGTCATGCGCATCGCCGCAGCGTAGAGCTGATCGAGGAACGGCAGCGCATCGCGCTCGAACCGGGCCCGACGAGCCTCGACCGTCTCCTCTGCCACCGTGCTCCCCTCGTGCGGATCGCTCCGCAATGCTGAGGTCGAGCGTAGCGCGCGGCCCTCGGCCGGTCGCTCCAGCGTGCATAGCGTCATCTGCGTGCCACTCCCTGTCGGTTACCCCGTCAAACCGCAGGACACCGGCGGACATTCCGTCACTACGCTCTCGTTCGTGGCCACCGGTACGCCCGCGACGTCGGCGCTGACGTCGGCCGGGATCACCTTCACGTTGCACCCCTACGCGCACGACCCGCGCGCCAACGGGTACGGCGAGGAGGCCGCCGCGGCGCTCGGCGTCGAACCGGAGCGGCTGTTCAAGACACTGATCGCGACGGTGGACGGGGCGCTGGCCTGCGCGGTCGTCCCCGTCGCGGCCCGGCTCGATCCGAAGGCGTTCGCCGCGGCGCTCGGCGGCAAGCGTGCCGAGCTCGCCGACCCGGCCGCCGCAGCCCGGGCCACGGGTTATGTCGTCGGTGGCATCTCGCCGATCGGGCAGAAGACGCGGTTGCGGGTCGTCGCCGACGAGTCCGTCGAGCTGTTCGACACCGTCTTCGTCTCAGCGGGCAAGCGCGGACTGCAGGTCGAGCTCGCGCCGGCCGACCTCATCCGCGTGACCGGCGCACTCGTCGCTGACATCTCGACCGGGTGAGCGCAGTGGTCGAAGCGGCCGCCCGCCGGCGGCCGGCGTCACCGGATGATCCCGACGATCAGTAGCACTGTCGCGACGATCATCGCCGGCGCGAGGGTAGCGAGGAGCAGGTCGACGATGCGTTCCTGCGTCGCGCCCGCCCGGTGCTCGCCGGCCGCACTGGGCGCGAAGCGCCGCCCGGCCCCCCAGAACGCGCCGAGTTGGGTCGCGAGCCAGTTCGCGTAGGCCCCGTAGCCGAGCAAGCAGATCGTCACGACCCGCCACGTGTAGGCCAGGTCGACGTGCGGCCACAGCAACCCGACGACGACCAGGAGAGGTCCGTTCGTCATGCCCTGGAGATGGGCGGCCAGACCCATCCGCGGATTCCGCAGGACAGGGACGGCGAGACCGGTCAGCAGGCCGAGCAGGAGGAGCACGAGCCCGAGCACGAACAGCGCGTTCTGCATATCCGGTGAACCTAGCCCCGGACGGCGGTTGATCTGGACGAATTGTCCGGGCCGCATCCCCCTCAGTCGCAGGCAGGCCACCCCACGGCGGGCGTTCGGGTCATGATGGAGGGGTGACTCTGGACCCAGAAGAACTCTTCGACCTCGACGCAGACCGGCCGGACCTGTCCGGGGCGGT
>CAZZZE010000029.1:0-11940 GCA_964658365.1 uncultured Jatrophihabitantaceae bacterium | reverse complement strand
TGGGAGCGCTACGCCGCGGCCGTCGAACTGCTCGTCGAGCGGCTGGGGGTGCGGCTCGTCATCGGCCTGGCTGCCTTCCCGATGTCGGTGCCGCACACCCGCCCGACGCCGATCATCGTGCACGGCTCGCGGCGCGCGCTGTTCGCCGACTACCGCCCCTGGCTCGGGCAGATCATGGTGCCGGCGAGCGCGGGTCACCTGGTCGAGTACCGCCTCGGGCAGGCCGGCATCGACTCGCTCGGGATCGCGGCGCCCATCCCGCCGTACCTCGCTCAGGCCGAGTACCCGGCGGCCGCGCTCGCGTTGCTCCGCGAGGTCAGCGCCCGCGCCGGACTGCGCCTGGACACCACCGTCCTCGAGGACACCGAGCAGGTGAACCGGATGGCGATCGAGCGCGAGGTCGCCGGCTCGGAGGAGATGCAGACCCTCGTCACCGCGCTCGAACAGCAGTACGACGAGGCGGCCGCCGCCGCGCAGTCCGCTATCGCCGAGGGCGACCTGCCCTCGGCCGACGAGCTGGGCGCCGAGCTGGAACGCTTCCTGGCCAACGAGACCCGCGGCGAGTAACGGCAGACCCGTGCCGCCCAGCTGATCAGCAGAAGCACCCGGGCCGGATACCACGGCAATGGTAGCGTTCTGCCATGACCATCACCATCGACGCGGCAGGTCGGGTGGTCATTCCGCAGGCGATCCGCCGACGCCTCGGGCTGGTCGCCGGCACTGAACTCGAGGTCGACGAGACCGACGGCGGAGTGGTGCTGCGGCCTACGTCGGTGGTGCGGATCGAGACCGCCGCCGACGGCCTGCCGATCCTGCGCGTCCCCCATGGCACGGACGAGCTGACCACCTCGGACGTCCGTCGCCTGGTCGAGGAAGGGCGGGCGTGGGAGCAGCCCTGACCTGCGACACCTCGGTGGTGGTGGCGGCGCTGAGTGCGTGGCACGTCGACAACGCGACGGCCCGCGACGCGCTGAAGCGGGTCGACTGGCTGGGCGCGCACGTGCTCGCCGAGACCGTCTCGGTGCTGTCGCGGCTGCCGCACGGGCACGCCGTGACGCTGCAGGAGGCGGCCGCCCTCGTGCGTCAGGTCGCCGCTGCGCAGCCGACGACCCCGCGGCAGCTACGCGCCGACCGCTACCTGCTGACCTTCGGCGCGCTCGGCTCGGCCGGCCTCGGCGGCGGAGCGGTGTACGACGCGATCGTGGGCGCGACCGCGCGTGAGCACGACGCGACGCTGCTCAGCCTCGACCGCCGGGCGCAGCGCACCTACGTCGCGGTGGGTGCCGCCTTCGAGGCACTCGGCTGACCGGCTGCCCGCTGCTGCATCAGCCACCGGACCCGATCACCGAGGCGACGAAGGTTGCGACAGCGCCGGCGACGGCGTCCACATCGCGCGTGAGCGAGTGGTCGGCGCGCGGGATCACGACGACGCGGCGGTCCGGTCCGGGCGGTGGCATCCCGAACGGGTCGCGGTCGCCCTGCACGATCAGGACGGGCCCGGTCGTGGCGTCCAACTCGGCGACGCGGGACTTCTCGGGGCGTCCTGGCGGGTGCAGCGGGAACGCGAGCGCGATCACGCCGCGCGCGCCCGCGGCGGCCGCGGTGCGGCAGGCGACGCGTGCGCCGTTCGAGCGCCCGCCGAGGACCAGCGGTACGCGCGCGAGCCCGCGACGTCGGCGTACGGTGGTGACGATCTCGAGCCAGATCGGGTCCTGGCGCACCGGCGCGGGCGGAGCGCCGCGACCGGCCACCCGGTAGGGCTGGGTGACCAGGCCGACGGCCACGCCGTCCGCGACGAGCGCGTCGCGGACGGCGATCAGGTCGACGGTCCGCACGCCGGCGCCGGCCCCGTGCGTCAGCAGCACGAGCGCCGCCGGCTGCACCGGTCGGGTGAGCTCGACGGTTGCCGGGCCGGCCGACGTGGGCAACTCGATGCTCGGCACCGGCCCAGCATGCCCGGGCTAGGCGACGGTGCGCAGCCCGGCGCTCTGCAGCCCGCTGCGGGCGGCGTCGGCGTAGCCGTGGCGGGCCACGATGTCGTAGTGGGTGGCGACGAGCGTCCGTGCTGACGCGAAGTCTCGCGCACCCTTGGTGGCGGCGTGGCCGAGATAGCCGAACACCGCACCCCATACGCCGCCGATCGCTGCGCCCGCGACGAGCAGGCCGAACCACGACCCGCTGGTGAAGATGCCGAGCAGCAGGCCCATGAGCAGGCCGAACCAGGCGCCGCTGGCCAGGCCGGCGGCCGCCGCACGGCCCTTTGTCAGTCGTCCGGTCACCCGCTCGACGAGGCGCAGGTCCGAGCCGACGATGTCGAGGTACTCGACGGGAAAGCCGTCGTCGGAGAGCTTGTCGACGGCGCGTTGGGCGTCGGCGTAGTTGTCGTAGCTCGCCACCGTGTTCCACGCCAGGTAGGTGGCGTCGAAACGGGGCGGGGCGGCGAAGGGGATGGACGGTGTGGTGAACGCGGTCATGGCTCATCAACTCCTCGGGGAAGCCTGACACCCCTGACGATGCCCCTCGAGTCTGTGTCTTTGCCGTGGGCCCACTGTGCGCTCCTGGTGAGGCAGCACGGCGCTCGGGCGGGCACACTGGACGGCATGTGTGGCCGCTACGTCAGCGTCGCGTCGGACCCGGACCTGACGCTGGAGTTCGACGTCGAGGAGACCCTCGACGACCCGCCGCCGCCGTCGTGGAACGTCGCGCCGACCGATCCCGGACGCATCGTCATCGAGCGTCGGCGGTACGGGACCGACGAGGACGCGCCGGCCGTCCACCAACTGCGCACGGCCCGCTGGGGCCTGGTGCCCGGCTGGTCGAAGGACCCCAAGGGCGGCGCGCGCATGATCAACGCCCGGATCGAGACGGTGACGAGCAAGCCCGCGTTCGCGAAGGCCGCCGCCGCCCGCCGCTGCCTCGTCCCCGCCCAGGGCTACTACGAGTGGAAAAAGCTGGACGGCGGCGCCAAGACGCCCTACTTCCTGCACGACCCGGCCGGCGACCTGCTGGCCTTCGCCGGGCTCTACGAGCTCTGGCGCGACCGGACGCGCGCCGACGACGACCCGCAGCGCTGGCTCTGGACGTACACGATCATCACCCAGCAGGCCACCGACCTGCTCGGCGAGATCCACGACCGCAACCCCGTCGTCGTCCCGAAGGCACTGCGCCAGCGGTGGCTGGACTGTTCGAGCAACGACGCGGCCACCGCGCAGCAGTTGCTCGACGAGGTGCCCGTCGCCCAACTCGAGCCCTACGAGGTCGGTCCGCAGGTCGGCAATGTCCGCAACAACGGACCGGATCTCGTCGCGCCGGCGTCGGCCCCGCCGGTGGTCGAGCAGCCCGAGCAGCAGGCCCTCGAGATCTGACGCAATAGGCTCTCGCCCGTGACGTCCGTGCAGCCCTGGCCCGCCCCGAGCGTCCACCGCCCGGTGGACGCCACCGTGGCGCTGCCCGGCTCGAAGTCACTGACGAACCGGCTGCTGATCCTGGCCGCGCTCGCCGACGGCCCGTCGCGGCTTGTCGCCCCGCTCCGGGCGCGCGACACCGAGCTGATGGCCGCGGCGCTGCGCGCGCTCGGGGTCGACGTCGCCGATGACGGGCCGGACTGGGTCGTGACCCCAGCGCCCCTGCACGGCGCTGACATCGACACCGGGTTGGCCGGCACGGTCATGCGCTTCGTGCCGCCGGTCGCGGCGCTGGCCACCGGGACGGTCCGCTTCGACGGCGACGCCTACGCCCGCGAACGGCCGATGACGACGCTGCTCGACGGGCTGCGCCAGGCCGGCGCCGACATCGCCGACGGCGGGCGCGGGCGTCTGCCGTTCACCGTCCACGGCACCGGTTCGCTCGCCGGCGGCGCCGTGCGCATCGACGCCGCGGCGTCGTCGCAGTTCGTCTCGGGCCTGCTGCTCTCGGGCGCCCGCTTCGACAAGGGGATCGAGGTCACCCACGTCGGCGCCTCGCCGGTGCCCTCGCAGCCCCACCTCGACATGACCCTCGATGTCCTGCGCGCCGCCGGTGTCGACGCGGGCGCACCATCCCCCGGGGTATGGCAGGTCGCGCCCGGCGCCGTGGCACCCGGTGTGCGCGTCGTCGAACCCGACCTGTCCAACGCGGCACCGTTCCTGGCCGCCGCGCTGGTCACCGGCGGCACCGTCCGGATCCCGCACTGGCCCGAGCGCACGACGCAGCCCGGCGCGGCATTGCCCGAGCTGCTGGCGACGATGGGCGCGCAGGTCGGTCTCGACGGCGGGGCGCTCGTCGTCACCGGCACCGGACGCATCAGCCCGCTCGTCGCCGACCTGCGCGACGTCAGCGAGCTCTCGCCGACGCTCGCCGCGCTCGCGGCGCTGGCCGACGGCGAGTCGGTGCTGACCGGGCTGGCGCACATGCGCGGGCACGAGACCGACCGGCTCGCCGCCCTCTACGCCGAGCTCACCGGGCTCGGCGGCGAGGTGCGCGAGCACGCCGACGGCCTGACCATCCGCCCGCGGCCGCTGCACGGCGGCACCTGGCACGCCTACGCCGACCACCGGATGGCCACGGCCGGCGCGGTCGTGGGGCTGGCCGTCGACGGTGTGACGGTCGACGACATCGGCGCGACGACCAAGACGCTGGCGGATTTCCCGGGCATGTGGTCCGCGCTCGTGGACGCCTGACCGGTGGCCCGCCGCCCGCGCGAACTCGACGAGGACGACGTCCGCTCGCGCGCGAACCCGCGCGGGACGCGCCCGCGATCGAAGCAGCGGCCGGCGCACATGGACGCGGTGGACGGCTTCGTGGTCGCCGTCGACCGCGGGCGGTACCTGGTGGTGGCCGGCGGCACCGAGGTCACCGCGATGCGGGCCCGCGAGCTCGGCCGCAAGAGCATCGTCGTCGGCGACCGGGTGGGCGTCGTCGGGACCATCGATGACTCCCCCGACGCGCTCGTGCGCATCGTCCGCCTCGACGAGCGCGACACCGTCCTGCGCCGCACCGCCGACGACAACGACGAGCACGAGCGGGTCATCGTGGCCAACGCCGACCAGCTGGTGATCGTCTCGGCGCTGGCCGACCCCGAACCGTCGTTCGGGCTGATCGACCGCTGCCTGGTCGCGGCGCTCGCGGCCGGCATCGAACCGGTGCTGTGCCTGACCAAGTCCGACCTCGCCTCGGCCCAGCCGGTGACCGAGCGCTACGCCGCGCTCGACGTCCCGGCCGTCACCACGCACCGCGGCGGGTCGCTGGACGAGCTGCGCGCACTGCTGACCGGTCACGCGTCGGTGCTGGTGGGGCACTCGGGGGTCGGCAAGTCGACGCTGATCAACGCCCTCGTGCCGAGCGCCGACCGCGCGACCGGCGTGGTCAGCTCGATCGGCAAGGGCCGGCATACGTCGTCGTCGGCCGTCGCCCTCCGCCTGCCCGACGACGCGGGCTGGGTGATCGACACCCCGGGCGTGCGCTCGTTCGGGCTCGCGCACGTCGGCCCCGACGACCTGCTGTGGGCCTTCCCCGACCTCGAGGACGGCACGAACCTGTGCCTGCCCGGCTGCGAGCACCTCTCGACGGAGGTCGGCTGCCGCCTGGACGCCTGGGTGGCGGACGGCCACTCGACGCCCGAGCGGCTGGCCGCGTTCCGCCAGCTGCTCGTCAGCCGCTGAGTGCCCGGTGCACCGGGCCCGACCGGTCGCGCAGCGGGCCTCCGGTGGACCGCCCACGGCCGGCCAGGATCTCGGCGACGATCGAGATCGCGATCTCGCCCGGCGTGTGCGCGTCGATGTCCAGCCCGGCCGGGCCGTGGATGCGCTCCTGGACGCCGGCGCCCACGCCGTGCGCGGTCAGCCACTCGCGCCGGGCGGCCTGGGTCCGTCGCGAACCCAGCGCGCCGACGTAACCGGCCTCGCCGGCCAGCGCGGTCGCCAGCGACGGCCCGTCGACATCGCGGGAGTGCGAGAGCACGACGAACGCGTCGCTGCGGTGCAACCGGCCGGCCGCGCGCACCGCGGCGTCGACGTCGGCGGTCACCTCCGACGACCAGCCGAGCAGGGCGGCGGCGCCGGCCAGGGCCTCGGCGATGAGCCCGTCGCCGACCACGACGAGCGTCGGCACCGGCCAGAGCGAGACGACGGCTGAGTCGCCGGCCAGCTGCGTCGCCGTGACGCCGCGGCCGAACAGCCGCGGCAGGTCGCCGGGCGCGTCGCGGACGGTGTGCGGTCCGTAGGACGTCACGGCGCCGGTGGACACCGAGGTCACGAGCAGGACGGGTTCGCGCGCGGCCAGCAGGTCCCAGACGTCGGTGCCGAGCGCCGACGCCGGTTGGACGAGCACGCTGGCCTGTCCGCCGCAGGACAGCCCGGCGAGATGCGCGTCGTCGTCGGAGATCGAGATCTCGTGCAGCCCGGGCCCGCGCCCGCTCAGCACCGCGGCCGGCAGGCCCTCGAGCACCCGGCCGACGCTGTCGCCCTCGGTCCAGGCCGCCGCGGCGCCGGGCTCGCGCGAACTGAAGCCGCGGGTGGCCACGACCTGCGCCACGCTGACGTCGCGGCCGGCGGCGAGCCAGACCCGGACCTGCTCGGCGATCTCGTACACCCGCCCATCGTGCCTCCTATCCTGAGCCGATGCCTCTCGCGCTCGGGACGATCTACCGCTTCCCGGTCAAGTCCTGCCGTGGCGAGTCCCTGTCCGAGGCGCTTGTCGAGCCATGGGGGCTGGCCGGTGACCGGCGCTGGCTCGTCGTCGACGCCGACGGCCAGCAGATCACGGCCCGCGAGCACCCGGCGCTGTTGCTCGTCACCCCGACGCTGCGCGCCGACGGCGGGCTCGAGCTGACCGGTCCGGGCGCCGAGCCGGTGCGCGTACCGCCGCCGAGCGGCCCGCTGGTCGACGTCAGCGTCTGGAAGACCGAGCTGGCCGCCACGCTCGCCGACGATCGCGGCTGGTTCGGCGCGCTGCTCGGCACGCCCGCCCGGCTGGTCTACCTCGACGACCCGACCCGGCGGCACGTCAGCCCGGTGTTCGCCCGTCCCGACGACCGCGTCTCGTTCGCCGACGGCTACCCGCTGCTGCTGGCGACCACGGCCTCGCTCGACTCACTCAACGACCTGATCGTCGCGGGCCCGCGCGGTGACGAGGGCCCGCTGTCGATGACGCGTTTCCGTCCGAACGTCGTGATCACCGGCAGCACGCCGTGGGCCGAGGACGGCTGGCGCTTGGTGCGGATCGGCGCGGCGACGTTCCGGGCCGTCAAGGGCTGCGAGCGCTGCGTCATGACCACGACCGATCCGCAGACCGCCGCACGCGGCAAGGAGCCGATCGCGACGCTCGCCCGGCACCGTCGCTGGGACGGCAAGACCTGGTTTGGCATGAACCTCGTGCCCGACACGCCGGGCGCGCGGATCCTCGTCGGCGATCCGGTCGAGGTGCTGCACGCCGTGCCCGACGTCGACGGCCCACCGCGTTGAGCACCGAGCCTGCCGTCCGCCGGGGCCGGGTGGACGTCGCCGCCTACCTGCTGACCGCCCTGCTATTGACGACCGGCACGCTGCACTTCGTGGCGCCGGGGCCGTTCCGCAGCATCGTTCCGGGGTTCCTGGGCTCGGCGGCGTTCTGGGTGGCGGCGAGCGGTGTCGCCGAGCTGCTCTGCGCGGTCGGGCTCGCGCTGCGCCGGACCCGCCGGTGGGCGGCGTGGTCCGCGGTCGGGCTGTTCCTCGCGGTGTTCCCGGCCAACATCACCATGGCGGTGCACGCCGCGCAGGGTGACGGTAGCCGGCTGGTCGCCTACGCGCGGTTGCCGCTGCAGGTGCCACTGGTGCTGTGGGCGTGGTGGATCGCCCGTCGGTCCCCTACCGCCTGACGCGCAGCACGCGGACCGTTGCGGTGGCGGTCGTGACGACCGTGCCGTCGGGCGCGTACAGCTCGCCGGCCAGGAACGCCACCGACGAGCCCTTGCGCAGCACCCGGCCGCGGCCGGTGAGCGTGCCCAAGGGCGCGGTGGTGAGGTAGCTGACGTTCAGCTGCAGCGTCGGGGCGAAGTGGTCGGCGGGCAGAACCGAGAGCACGGCGCAGCTGACGGTGGTGTCCAGCATCGCTGCCAGGAAGCCGCCCTGCACGCCGCCGAGCATGTTCGCGAACTCCGGCCGAGCGTGGAACGTCCCCTCGACCTCGCCGAGCTCGGCGTCGACCGACACCGGCCGGAAGCCCAGGTGCGCCGCGGCCGGGGGCAGTGGTCCGGCGTTGTCGATCAGCTCCCGGAACCAGTGCGACGGGTGCGGCGCCTCATCGGTCATGCGCGCGAGCCTGCCACGGCACTCAGTCCGACGTGACGTCCAGGCCCAACCCGACCGCGATGACGACGGCCTGCTCCCAGGTGACACGCGCGCCGGCCAGCCGGGCGTTCCAGGGGTCGAGGGTGTGCAGGTCACTGCCCCGCAGATCGCAGCGCTCGAGTTGCGCGCCGTTCCAGGTCGCCGACGTCGTGGCGCACCCGCGCAGCGTCCCGCCGCGGGCGTCGATGCCGCCGAGGTCGCTCTCGCGCATCCGCACGTCGACGAACGAGGCGGTGTGCAGGTCGGCGCCGCGTAACGACACGAACGACCAATCGCCGCCCTCGACCGTCGTGCGCGCGAACTCGCAACGCGCGAACGTCGAGCCGACGAACTTGCAGTCGCGCAGCCTCGTGTTGGTGAACCGGCAGGACACGAACGTGCAGTTCAGGAAGGCGGCCGCCACGTGCTCGGCGAGGTCGAAGCCGACGTCGCGGAAGGTGCAGGCGTCGAACACCAGGCCGCCGCCGGACGTTGTCTCGGCCATGTCGACGCGGACGTACTCGACCGCGGTCTCGGTGCGCCCGCTGAGGTCGTCCAGGGTCCAGTCCTCCCCGACGACGCGCTCCTGCGGGGTGCTCATGCCCGGACCGGCTGCCCGGCCAGCCATGCGCCCAGGATCTCGACGGCGCGGGCGATCTCCGCGCCGTCGCCAGCGAAACACATCCGCACGTAGTGCGAGCCGTCGACCGTGTCGAAGTCGACGCCCGGCACGACCGCCACGCCGGTGTCGGCCAGCAGCCGCGCGGCGAGGCCCACCGAGTCGTCGGTCCAGCGGGCCACGTCGGCGTAGGCGTAGAACGCGCCGTCGGCGGGTGCGAGGCGGTCGAGCCCGATCGCGGGCAGGGCGTCGAGCAGGACGGCCCGGTTGCCGGCGTAGCGCTCGACGTTCGCGTCGAGCTCGGCGTAGGCGTCGAAGGCCGCGACGGCCGCGTGTTGCGACAGCGCCGGCGGGCAGATGGTGAAGTTGCCGGCCAGCCGGTCGACGGAGTCCATCAGGTCGTCGGGCACGAGCAACCAGCCGATGCGCCAGCCGGTCATCGAGAAGTACTTCGAGAACGAGTTGACGACGACCGGCGTGCGGGCGTGTTCCCACGTCGACGACGGCTGCTCGCCGAAGGTGATGCCGTGGTAGATCTCGTCGCTGATCAGGCGGGTGCCGTGAGCGTCGCACCAGGCGGTCAGCGCAGCGAGCTGGTCGGGGGCGACCATCGTGCCGGTCGGGTTGGCCGGGCTGGCCAGGATCAGCCCCGCGGGCGGCTCGTCCAGGGCGTCGAGCTGGGCGACCGTGGGCTGGAAGCGGGTCCGTGGGCCGCACGGCAGTTCCACCACGCGACAGCCCAGCGTGGCGAGCATGTTGCGGTAGGCCGGGTAGCCGGGACGGGCCATGGCCACGGTGTCGCCGTGCTCGAACGCGGCCAGGAAAGCCAGCAGGAACCCGCCCGACGACCCGGTCGTCACCGCTACCTGCTGCGGATCGACGTCCAGGCCGATGCGCTCGCGGTAGTGCTGCGCGATCGCCCGGCGCAGCGGCAGCACGCCGAGGGCGGTCGTGTACCCGAGGCGGTCGGTGTCGAGCGCTCGGGCGGCGGCGGCGCGAACCGTCGCGGGCGCGGGCGTCGACGGCTGGCCCGCGGACAGGTCGGCGACGAACAGCCCTGCCTCGCGGCGCGCGGCGACCGCGTCGAGGACGCGCATCACCTGGAAGGGCGGAACCTGGCCGCGCTGGGAGATCACTGCCGCGACGTTACCGACCGATAGCCTGCGCGCGTGCCCGACTACTCCGCGGACCTCGCCCTCGCTCGCGCCCTGGCCGACGACGCCGACGCCCGCTCGCTGCCCCGCTTCGGCGCCGCCGATCTCGTCGTCGAGAGCAAGCCCGACCTCACGCCGGTCAGCGATGCCGACCGGGCCGTCGAGCAGGCAATCCGCGACCGGCTCGCCCGCGAGCGTCCTGACGACGCGGTGCTCGGCGAGGAGTTCGGGTCGGCCGGCAGCGGGTCGCGGCGCTGGGTCATCGATCCGATCGACGGGACGAAGAACTTCGTCCGCGGGGTCCCGGTGTGGGCGACCCTGATCGCGCTGATGGACGGCGACGATGTCGTGGTCGGTGTCGTGTCGGCGCCCTCCCTGGGGCGCCGGTGGTGGGCCAGGCAGGGCGCTGGCGCCTGGGCCACCGTCTTCGGCGGCGAGCCGCGACGGCTGTCGGTGTCGCGGGTGTCGGCTGTCGCCGACGCGAGCGTGTCGTACTCGTCCTTCGGCGGCGACGAGGCCTGGGGCGCGCGGCACCGCGGGTTCACGACGCTGCTCGACGACGCCTGGCGTACCCGAGGGTACGGCGACTTCTGGTCGTACATGCTTGTGGCCGAGGGCGCCGTCGACATCGCTGCCGAGCCCGACCTGCAGCTCTACGACATGGCTGCGCTCTACCCGGTCGTCACCGAGGCCGGCGGGCGGTTCACCGGGCTCGACGGCCAGGACGGTGTGCTGCACGGCAACGCCGTGGCCACCAACGGGCTGTTACACGACGCGGTGCTGGCTGCGCTGACTCCCGGCGACTGACACTCAGCGCGCGTCGAACCAGTGCAGCGAGTGACCGTGCGGGTCTGCATACGCGACAGGTTCGCCGCGGTGGGCGAGCACGAACAGGGCGCGGTTCGGCGCGGGCGACGGCGGCGACCGATGGCCGGCCATGTCGACGACCCCCGGCGCCTCGTTCGAGATCCACTCGACGTCGCCGCGCCGCATCCGCGCGGTGAACGCCGTCCGGGCCTCGTCGTCGAGATAGGCGAGCACGGCGCTGTGGAACACGACCGGGGTGGCGCCGGCCGGCACCCGGTCGATGAGCTCGTCGATCGTGTCGTTCAGGTCGCCCGCCAGCAGCGTCGGTGGCTCGGCACGAGCGAGGGCGAGGGCCGCGGCCAGCTGCTCGCGGCGGTGGTCGTGCTCGGGCCAGATCAAAGTGTGCAACCAGCGGGTGTCGTCGGGGTCGGTGACGTCGAGCGGGTTGAGGTCGACCCCGGCCCGCCAGGCGATCTCGGGCACCGCTTGGGGCACGGGCACCGGGCCGGTGGTGGCACACCGCAGCAGCGGCCCTGGCCCCGCTGCCGGATGCAGGTCGGGCCGATCGCCGTAGCGGTAGCTGAACCGGTCGGGATACAGGCATAGGCCTGCCGATGCCCCGACCTCGACGAGCGCGAGCGGTTGCTCCAGCGCGGCGAGCAGCGGCAGCAGCACCGCCGAGCGGCCGCACTCGTTCGTCTGCGTCCGCCGCTGGAGCGCGACGGCGCGCACCTGCGGCCAGCGCTCGACGAGCTGCTCGCGGAACGCCCCGAACGGTCCGGTGCCGATGCCCACGAACCGCGCCGCGGCGAACACCAGGTTGGGCTGGCGCTTCGGCTCGGGCAGCTCGTCGACGAGCGCAAGCAGCTGCCGGTCGCCGGCCACGCCACGGGCCCATGCCTCGTAGCAGGCCGACGACCCCCGCGCCTCGACGTCCGCGAACCGCCGGTACCACTCGCTCGTGTTCACCCGGACAGTGTCGCCGGCGCTCGTCCTACACGGTGCCCATGGCGGGCTGTTGATCGAAGTCGATGTCGGGGAGGTGGTGGGCGGTGTTGGGTCTGGGTCTTCGGCGTGG
>CAZZZE010000028.1:0-15713 GCA_964658365.1 uncultured Jatrophihabitantaceae bacterium | reverse complement strand
ACCGTCCTGCACACCGGCGACTTCAAGATGGACCAGACGCCGCTCGACGGCCGGCTCACCGACCTGCCGGGCTTCTCGCGCCTGGGCGACGAGGGCGTCGACCTGCTGCTCTCGGACTCCACCAACGCCGAGGTCGGCGGGTTCATCCCCTCTGAGCGAGACGTCGGCAAGGTCGTCGCCGATGTGATCACCAAGGCGCGCGGACGGATCATCGTCGCCTGCTTCGCCTCGCACGTGCACCGTGTCCAGCAGGTGCTCGACGCCGCGGTCGACGCGGAGCGCCAGGTCGCCTTCGTCGGCCGCTCGATGGTGCGCAACATGCAGATCGCCCGCGAGCTTGGCCTGCTGCGCGTCCCGGACCGCGTGATGATCGACCTGAAAATGGCCGAGGAGCTGCCCTCGCGCCGCGTCATGCTGATCTCTACCGGGTCCCAGGGCGAGCCGCTGTCGGCGCTGTCGCGGATGGCCAATCGCAGCCACCAGACGATCAACATCTCCACCGACGACACGATCCTGCTGGCGTCCTCGCTCATCCCGGGCAACGAGACGTCCGTCGGCCAGGTCATCAACGGGCTGTCGCGTCTCGGCGCCACGGTGATCCACAAGTCGATGGCGCTGGTGCACGTGTCCGGGCACGCCCCGGCCGGCGAGCTGCGCTACCTGCTCAACGCGGTGCGCCCGACCAACCTGATGCCGGTGCACGGCGAGTGGCGCCACCTGCGCGCGCACGCCGCGATCGGCCGCTCGGTCGGCCTGGCCGACGAGCGGATCATGCTGGCCGAGGACGGCACGGTCGTCGACCTCGTCGACGGGCTGGCCACGATCACCGGAAAGATCCCGGTCGGCTACGTCTACGTCGACGGCCTCGAGGTGGGCGACATCGGCGACACCACGCTCAAGGACCGTCGCATTCTCGGCGACGACGGCTTCCTGTCCATCCTACTGGCGGTCGACGTCCAGGCCGGGCGCGTCGTCTACGGGCCCGAACTCACCTCGCGCGGTTTCAGCGACGACCCGAGCGCGCTCGACCCGATCCGTGCCGAGTTGCTGGAGGTCGTCGAGAAGGCCGTCGCTGACGGCACCCGCGACGCCGACTCGCTGCAACACCTCGTCCGCCGCACCGTCGGGCGCTGGGTCGACAAGGAGTACCGCCGTCGCCCGATGCTGGTGCCGATGGTGCTCGAGGTGTAGTGGCTTTCTGATGCACTAGCGTCAGATGCATGCGCACCACCATCAACTTGGATGACGACGTGCTGTCCGCTGTGCATGAGCGCGCTCGGCGGGAGAAGCGAACGGCGGGAGAGGTCGCGTCAGACCTCATTCGCGAGTCCCTTACCGGCCCGACGGTGGAATACACAATGCTCAACGGCTTCCCGGTGCTGCCGTCGCGCGGAGGAATCGTCACCAACGAGCTGATCAATTCGATAAGGGACGAGATCGGCGTGTGACTCGGGCATTGCTTGACGTGTGCAATCACGCAAAACGGTGCAGTCAGGATCCTGAGTCAGCGAAACTAATCGAACCCCGTTCCGACCGCAGAAGCGGTCGCGCTCGTGGCTGCGGCAAGTGCCGCAGCTTCGCACGAGTTCTGGCCTGACGACATCTCCATCCTTGATGCGAACGCTGTCGTCCACGCCCGACTACTCAGACCAGCGCAGCTCACCGATGTGTATCTGCTCGCCCTGGCCGTTGCTCACCACGGTCGCTTCGTCACGTTCGATCGCGGCCTGTCGACGACTGCGGCCGTCGGCGCCACGGAGGACCACCTCGTGGTTCTCTGACGGGGAGCCCGATGAACGCGTCCTCCGTGGGCGCAGCGCGTGCCCCGCCGATCCTGAGACGATCCCGTGCCGGTCGAGAGGCCGTAACGTGCGCTCGACAGACTCGGCTGCGTGACATCGTTGCGGGAGGCGTTGCGCCCGGGGAACCGGGACCGGTGGCGGAACGGGTGGTACCTGGTGGCACTGGTCGTCGCCGTCGTCCTACTGCTTGTCGCTGCAGTCGGGCTCGTTGCGCACTTCCGGGCACCCGGACGGGGCTGGATGCTCGGCGTCTCGGCGTTCTCGCCGTACCTCATGCTGGGCGCGCCACTGGCCGTGATCGTGCTCGCCGTGTCGCGCGAGTGGCTCGGCGCGGTCGTCGCGCTGGTCGTCACCGCGGTCGCGGTGGCCACGCAGGTGCCGCTGTACACGTCGAGCGATCCGCCCGCGCAGGCCGCGACCCTCGTCACCATGACCTCGAACCTCAGGATCGGCGGCGCGGACCCGGCGTCGGTCGTGGCCGCCGCCCGCCGGCACAACGTCGACGTGCTGATGCTGCAGGAACTGACGCCCGAGGAGCAGCAGCGCCTCGAGTCGGCGGGGCTCGACCGCCTGTTGCCCTACCACCTGTCGGACCCCCGGTCCGCGGCGACCGGAACGGGGCTGTGGAGCCGCTACCCGCTCACCGAGAAGGTCACGCGCACCGACTTCTCCTGGGCCTTCGTCACCGCCGAGGTGCGCATCCCCGGCGCCGCGAAACCGGTGTCGCTCGCGGCGCTGCACATGCCCGGGCCGTACCCGAACTCCGTTCTGTGGCACCACGACATCGCGCACCTGCCGTCGGTGCTGTCGACGCTCGGCGGCGGTTCGGGCACCGTCGTGGTCGGCGGGGACTTCAACGCCACACCCGACCTGCACCAGTTCCGCGAACTGCTCACCCATGGCTACGCCGACGGAGCCGATCAGGCCGGCGCCGGCATGACGCGGACCTACCCGTCGAACAGCTCGCTGCCGCCGATGATCGCCATCGACCACGTCCTCACCCGCGACGCGGTGGCTACCGCTGCGGATACCGTGAAGATCGCCGGCACTGATCATCGCGCGCTCGTCGTGCGGGTGGCGATCCCGAGCTCGTAGCTGCCTGCGGTCCGAGAGGCACAATGGATCCATGACCGTCAGCACGCCGCTCGAGCCAGGCACGATCTCAGCGCGCCGGGACGTACCGCCTGCGATCGACCGCCCGCACTACGTCGACGCCGCACCCGGCACGCCTGCCGATCACGATGACCCGATGGTCAAGGACGCCGACACGATCGCGCGGATGCGCGTCGCCGGGCGGATCGCCGCCGACGCGCTCGTCGAGGTCGGGCGGCACGTCGAGCCCGGGGTCACGACCGACGAGCTCGACCGCATCGGCCACGACTACCTCGTCACCCACGGCGCGTACCCCTCGACGCTGGGCTACAAGGGCTACCCGAAGTCGCTGTGCACCAGCGTCAACCAGGTGATCTGCCACGGCATCCCCGACTCGCGCCCGCTCGACAACGGCGACGTCGTGAAGGTCGACATCACCGCGTTCATCGGCGGAGTGCACGGCGACACATGCGCGACGTACTACGCCGGCGATGTCGCGCCCGAGGTGCACGCGCTGGGCGAGAACACTCGCGAGGCAATGCTGCGCGCCATCCGCGCCGTCAAGCCAGGACGCCCGATCTCGGTGATCGGCCGGGTCATCGAGTCCTACGCCAAACGCTTCGGCTACGGCGTGGTGCGCGACTACACCGGACACGGCGTCGGGCCGAGCTTCCACACAAGGCCGACGATCCTGCACTATGACGAGCCGCGCGCCGACACGCTGCTCGAACCCGGGATGACGTTCACCATCGAGCCGATGCTCACCCTCGGCGGCCACGGCTGGTTCATGTGGGACGACGGCTGGACCGTGTTGACCAAGGACGGGTCGATGGCCGCCCAGTGGGAACACACCCTCGTCGTCACCGACGACGGCGCCGAGATCCTCACCAGCCCGACGCCCTGAACCGACACGATCGCGCTCTCTGCGGCAATCTGCAGGATTCGCTAGACAGGCCGATACAGTCCGATCGTGGACCCGGTGCGCAACCCCTACGCCCCCGGCGCCGGGCAGCGGCCACCCGAGCTCGCCGGCCGTGACGCGGAGCAGCAGGCCTTCGACGTCCTGCTCGAGCGGGTGGCCCGGCGCCGGCCCGAGCGCTCGGTGATCCTGACCGGGCTGCGCGGCGTCGGCAAAACGGTGCTGCTCAACGCGCTGCGCTCGGCGGCGGTGCGCCGCGGGTGGGGCACCGGCAAGCTCGAAGCCCGTCCTGAGCAGACGGTGCGGCGGCCGTTGGCAGCGGCGCTGCACGTGGCGGTGCGGGAGCTGTCCGGTCGCCGGCAGAACGAGACGGACCATGTGCTGGGGGTGGTGAAGTCCTTCGCCCTGCGCGACGAGACGGGATCGAAAGGCCGCCCGTGGCGCTCGGGGATCGATGTCGCCGCCGTGCCCGGGCGCGCTGATTCGGGCGACATCGAGATCGACCTCGTCGAGGTACTCACCGACGTCGCCGGGCTGGCCGGCGACCTCGGCCACGGCGTCGCGATCTTCCTGGACGAGATGCAGGACCTGCGCCCCGACGACGTCTCGGCCTTGTGCGCGGCGTGCCACGAGATCTCGCAGCAATCGCTGCCGCTGGTTGTCGTCGGCGCCGGCCTGCCGCACCTGCCGGCCGTGCTGTCGGCGTCGAAGTCCTACTCCGAACGGCTGTTCCGCTACGCCCGCATCGACCACCTCGACCGCCCCGCCGCCGACCACGCCCTACGCAGCCCCGCCCGCGACGAGGGCGCCGACTTCACCGACGACGCCCTCGCCGCCATGTACGAAGCCACCGGCGGCTACCCCTACTTCCTGCAGGCCTACGGCAAGACCGTCTGGGACCTCGCACCCCGCTCACCGATCGAAGCCGCCGACGTCGCAGTCGCCGTCCCCGAGGCAGCCGACGAACTGGCGGTCGGCTTCTTCGGCTCACGCTACGAACGAGCCACCCCAGCCGAGCGCGAGTACCTGCGAGCCATGGCCGAGGTCGCCGACCCGGCCGCGCCGAACGACGCCGTGGCCACCGCTGCGATCGCGGAGTCGCTGGGCCGGCCGCCGCAGTCGCTGTCGCCCGCACGCGACGGGCTGCTCAAGAAGGGCCTCGTCTACTCCGCCCAACGCGGGCTCATCGCCTTCACCGTCCCACACTTCGGCCGCTACCTGCGCGGCCAGGCCGCATCCGGAGCGTGAGCGCCTCATCCGCCTAATCCCGGATCCACGCTTGGTCATCGGCATGCCGTCGAAGCGACTACGAACGCCTCATCGCGACGCAGTTCGACGCCTTTGCCGGCCACTAGTTCGAGCCTGTGAAGCTGTGACCATAGGCTGGCGTTCCCGCGCTGGCATGGCGGCCACCACGATTGCTTCCGTAACAGCCCGAGGCTACCAACCCCGCAGGAGTACTGACGATGGCTGCTCTCGACCTCCGCGTCGCACCAGCGCGTTTCATTTCGCACGTCGGACGTGTCGGACAGCAACGGCGTGAGTCCGTGCGTATCCCCGCCAACCACCTGCTGCAGAAGGCCGGCCTGCGGCATGGCGCGCTGCCCGACTACCTGGTGATCGGAGCGATGAAGGCGGGCTCCACCACGTTCTACGACTGGCTGGTCACCCATCCCCTTGTGCCGCGGGCAGCGACGAAAGAGGTGCACTTCTTCGACTCGCGCTTCCGGGAGGGCCTGGACTGGTACAAGGCCCACCTGCCCACCGAGCGTCAGCGCGACGCACTGAGCCGCGAGGCTGGCCATCGCGCGCTAGTTGGCGAGGCCACGCCGAACTACGTGTTCCACCCCCTCGTGCCGCGCCGGGTGTCGGCGACCGTGCCCGACGCCAAGCTGATCGTGCTGCTGCGCGATCCGGTGGGCCGCGCGTATTCGCACTACAACACCAACATCCGCCACGACTGGGAGGCGTTGTCTTTCGAGGAGGCGCTCGCCCGGGAGGAGCAGCGCCTCGACGGCCAGATCGACGCCATGCTGATGGACGAGGCGCACCACCGCAGCTACCCGCGCTACCGCTGGTCGTATGCGGCGATGGGCCGCTACGCCGAGCTGCTTGAGCGGTGGTTCACGTACTTCCCGCGGGAGCAGTTCCTGTTCGTGCTGAACTGGGAGATGGACCGCGACCCGGACGCAGTCTTCAAGCGGGTGTGGGACTTTCTGGACCTGCCCTACTACCCCATCAAGAACCTGAAGCGGCGCACGGTGGGGAAGTACGAGCCGATGCGCCCGGACACCCGCGAGCGACTGCGGGAGTACTTCCGTCCGCACAACGAGCGCCTGGCCGAACTCATCGGACTCGACCTCGGCTGGGACTGACGCGCCGGATCAGGCGGCGTGCTCGATGTGTGCCATCGCGACCATGATCTTGCGGTCTCCGGTGAACGGGGCGCGGCTGTGCGACACCAGCATGTTGTCCAGCATGATCATGTCGCCGGCCTCCCATCGGAACTTGATCGCCAGCTCCTCGTAGCGCTGCGACAGGTGGTGGATCACCTCGTCCGGGATGGGCGAGCCGTCGCCGTACGTCACGTTGCGCGGGAACGACTCGTCGTCGAACAGCTCGCGCATCGCCTCGCGGGTCTCCGTCGGCAGGGCGGCGGGGTGGTGGAGCAGTAGCTGGTTGAAGAACACCCGCTCGCCCGACACCGGGTGCGCACGAACCGCCTTGGCGTCCTGCCGGATGCGCAGGACGTTGTCGGGCAGCCACTCGCAACTCGTCCCGGCCTCGGCGCACCGGCGTTCGACCTCGTCGGCGTCGGCGGTGCCGAAGAAGTCCTGCCACGCCACGTCGATGCCCTTGGCGAAGTTGCGGACGTAGGTGACGCCTTTGCGATCGAGCTCGTCGACGACGTCGGCGTCAAGCTCGGTCAGCAGCGCCCGACAGTCCAGCAGCGGAGTCTCGCCACCCGTCTCGGCAGCGATCGCGCAGTGGAAGAAGATGCGCATCGGCCACTGCGCCATGTGCGAGCTCTCGTTGTGGAAGTGGATCTCGAGGTCGGCCGGGTAGGGAGTGGACGAGAAGACGCGGTCGCCGTCCTGCTCGCGCGGCAGGTCGCCGTAGTCGCCGAACAGCGCGTCGACGAGCGACCCGGCCGAGTCGGAGAACATCTGCGTGCCCTTGATGCCGAAGCCGCGGAACAGCACGGCGCCGTACTGCGCGAGCAGCGCCTCGACCTCGGGCCGGTGCGCGGCGCCCCACGACTGCAGATCAACTCCTGGCCGGGTAGGGGTGATCAGAGCTGGCAACAGGCCCTCGCGACCGGGCAGCGAGCCAACCTGCACCAGTTCGGGCTCGACCAGGCTGACGGGGCGCCGCTGGCCGCGTCGGATGTTAGAGGTCATCGGTGGTCCTTCTCTCGGGTTCGGGCCACGTGCGGGGCTGCGGGGAACGGACGACGAGCGCGGCCATGAAGCCGGGTGAGCTCAGGTCGACGATCGTTGCGGTTGCCAGGTCATCCGGCAACCGGTCGGAGCGCAACAGGCGTGGGTGTGGCGCCTCGGCGACCTCGACGGCGAACGACGCGAGCGGGAACGACAGTCCCTGGCCCACCGCCTTGACGTAGGCCTCCTTACGGCTCCAGCACCGGAAGAAATCGTCGACCGAGGCCAGTTGCGCGAGCTCTTCGGCGGCGAAGAACCGCACCGCCACCCCGTCGAGATCATCGGACGGCACGACCTGCTCGACATCGACGCCGAGCTCGACCGGGCCGACCGCGATCACGGCGCGCCCCCCGCTGGCCGAGGCGCTGAAGTGCAGGTCGGGGTGGCCGACGAGTGTCGGCTTGCCGTACGCGTTCGTTGCGTACGCGAGCTCGGCCGGCGCAGCGCCGGTGCGCAGCGCAAGCACGCGCCGCAGCAATACCCGCCGCCGGACGAAGCGTTCCCGGTCGCGGTCGAAGCGGAACCGGGCGGCGCGCGCGAGCTCGTCAGGCGCCAGCACCGACTCGTCCGCGGGCTCGGCGAGCTCGAAGGACCACACCTGCGGCCGCTGCAGCGAGGTCAGCGCGCTCATCGCGGCCCGCGAACCCGGCGCGGGGCCCGCGCCGCCGGCTGCGGGATGTCCCAGATCGACTGGTCCGGGTCGGCGAGCACTCCGGCGAGGAGCAGGTCCAGCCGCTCCAGCACCGACCGCGCAGTGGCCTCGGTGAACAGGTCCTGGTTGAACTCGAGGTAGCCGCCGATCCCGTCGTCGTCGACCTGGAACTCGACCGCGAGGTCGAACCGGGCGAACCCGAGATCGACGTGCACCAGCTCGCTGGTCGTGCCGTCGAGTCGCAACCGCGGCAACGGCCCGGACTGCACCCGCACGTTCACCTGTGCCAGCGGGTTGACCCGCGGGTCGCGCTCGGGCGCGGCTGCCTCGACGATCCGCTCGAAGGGCAGGTCCTGGTGATCGAAGGCGTCCAGCACGACCGTGTTGACGTGGCGCACCAGGTCGGCGAAGGACTGCGCGCCCTCGACCTGCACCCGCAGTGGGACGGTGTTGGAGAAGAAGCCGATCAGCGGTTCCAGCTCGACTCGGTTGCGGTTCGCCATCGGGGTGCCGAGCACGATGTCCGGCTGGCCGCTCCACCGGTAGAGGGTGGCCGCCCACGCCGCGACCAGCACCATGAAGTCGGTGGCACCGAGCTCGGCCCGCAGCGCGCGCACCCCGACGGCGTGTGGCAGCGAGATGGGCAGGTGCCGGCCGTGGAAGGTCTGCCGGGCCGGACGCGGCGCGTCGATAGGCATCTCGAGCACCGCCGGCGCGCCGTCGAGCACAGCCTTCCAGTGCCGCACGTGACCGTCGAGGTCGCCGTTGTCGAGTCGGGCGCGCTGCCAGGCGGCGAAGTCGGCGAACTGCAGTGGCAGCGGCTCACGGTCGGGAGCGCGGCCCGCGTTGTAGTACGCGTCGATCTCGCGGAACAGCGTGTCGTCGGACCACCCGTCGAATGCGATGTGGTGCTCGCAGAACGCCACGAGCCGCCGATCGCCGCCCACGTCGACGACCAGCACGCGCAGCGCCAGGTCCTGGCCGAGGTCATACGGCTCGCCCGCCACCGCGGCCGCCACCGCGAGGGCGGCGGCGTCGTCGACCGCGGTAGCCCGCCGGATGTCGAAGGTCCAGTCGTCCAGGGCGTACTGCACGGGCTCGTCGCCGTCGACGCGGATTACCGTGCGGATGATCTCGTGCCTCGCGATGCTGTCGCGCACCGCGGCCTCGAGCAGGTCGACGTCGAGCGCTCCGTTGACCCACATGGCGACGATGGCGTTGTACGTCGTGGCGCCGGGCGCGAGCTGATCGTGGAACCACAGCCGCTGCTGCGTCGCTGACAGCGGGGCCGGTCGTGAGCGGTCGCGGGGCTGGACCGACAGCGTCGCGGCGCGGCGGCGCGCGAGCAGCGCACGCTCGAGCGCAGCCCGCTTGTCGGCCGGTAGCGCGCTCAACCGCCCCGCGATGTCGCTCACTCGGATTCCACCGCCACGAGCAGGTCGGTCTCGTCCGCGGCGACACGTTCGACGAGAGCGGCGGCCAGGGCGGACACGCTGGTGTTGCGGAAGATCACGCCGGGCGTGACGTCGTAGGCGAGCGCGTCGGTGAGCCGAATGGCGATCTTGCTGACGTCGAGCGAGTAGGCACCGAGCGCGAACAGGTCGTCATCGGCGTGGATCGGCGAGTGGCCGAGCACCTCGGCGAACACCTCGGCGACGAGCTCCTCGAAGACGCCGTCCGGGGCCGGTCCGGAGCGTGCCACGGGCTCGGGCAGTGCGGCGCGGTCGACCTTGCCGTTACGGGTGAGCGGCAATTCGTCCAGCACCACGACGACGGCCGGAATCGCCTGCGGCGCAAGGGACTTCGCGGCGCGCTCGCGCAGCTCGTCGGCGACGAGCCCCTCGCCGACCACGTAGCAGATCAGCCGGCTCACGCCGTTGTTGCTGCGCACGACCGCGACGGCCTGCCGCACGCCGGGCAGCCGCCCGAAGATCGTCTCGACCTCACCGAGCTCAACTCGGAAACCGTTGACCTTCACCTGCAGATCGCGACGGCCGGCGAAGGTCAGCTCGCCGTCAGCGGCGACTCGTACGAGATCACCCGTGCGATACATCCGCGCGGACGGGACGGCGGCCACGCCAGGGACGGCGGCGGGCACGAACGCGGACGCCGTGAGGTCGGGCCGGCCGAGGTAACCACGAGCGACCCCGGCGCCGGCGATGTGCAGTTCGCCGCGCACGCCGGGCGGGACGAGCTGCCCACGATCGTCGAGCACGAAGCACGCCGTGCCGCGCATGGGGCGGCCCATCGGTACCGGGTCGGCCACCGATGCGGGCAGCTGCCGGCAGACCGACCAGACCGTGGTCTCCGTCGGACCGTAGAAATTCCACACCGCGGCGACGCGCTCCGCCAGGCGACGGGCCAGAGCGGCGTCGTACCCCTCGCCACCGCAGACGATGCGCAGCCGCGGCGAACCGGCCCAGCCGGCGTCGAGCAGCATGCGCCAGGTAGCCGGGGTGGCCTGCATCAGCTGCGGGTCGGTCGCCCCCAGCACGGCAGCCAAGCGCCGGCCGTCGGTCGTGTCGTCGGGATCGGCGAGAAGCAGCGTGGCACCGGTGATCAGCGGAAGGAACAGGTCGGGCACCGACAGGTCGAAGGCCGGCGTCGTCACGCCGAGCATGCGTTCGCCCGGTGCCAAACCTGGGGCGAGCGCCATGTGGCGCAGGGTGTTCACCACGTTGCGGTGCTCGATCGCCACGCCCTTCGGCGTGCCGGTCGAACCCGAGGTGAACATGACGTACGCGAGGTCGTCGGGCCGTGCCGCGTCCAATTCGGTGGCCGTGCCCGCGGGTGCCGCCGCCAGATCGTCCGGCGCGCCGTCACCCAGCACGCGCGACAGGTTCGCCGCGGCGGCGATCGAGCGCAGCCGTTCGGCCGGATAGCGCGGTTCGAGCGCGACGTACGCGGCCCCGGCCCGCAGGACGGCCACCAGACCTACGAGCATGGTCGCGTCGCGCCGGCACCAGACCCCCACCAGCCCGCGCGGCTCGAGCGACGTCGCGAGCGCGCCGCTCTCGGCCCACAGCTCGGCGTACGTGATCGCCCGCGTGTTGTCGCGCACGGCGATCGTGTCCGGGCGGACGCGCACCTGTTCGGCGATCAGGCTCACTAACGTTGCCGGGTCGTCGTCGACATCGGTCGCGTTGCCGGAGCTGAGCGCCGCGATCTCAGCCGGCCCGAGCATGGCGACGTCCCCGACCGGGAGGCCGGGGACGGCAGCCAGTGCGCGCAGGTGCCCGGCGAACCGTTCGACGTCGGCGGCGGTGTACAGGTCCGAGGCGTAGTTGATCGTGCCGTCGGCGCGGATGTCCAACAGGGCTGCCGGCGGTGGCGCGTCAGCCGGGCCGACGGTCACGGCCGGCAACGGTTCGTCGCTCGCCTTGACCACCCCGGCCGAAGCGGCCACCGCGGTCAACGGCGCGTCGGCGTTGACGGTGATGGTGACGGCGCGCCAGCTCGGGCCGACCCACCAGCCCAGCGCCACCGCTGAGCGTCCGGTGTAGCGAGACACAGCCGCCGCGCACACCGCCAGCAACGCGACCGGGTCGGACGGCAGGCCGGCGCAGGTGATCGATGCGCGCCGCGGGACGCCGGCGAACGGCCAGAGGCGGTCGCCGAGCAGATCCCAGTTATGCGTCATCGCCCGCAGCATCGTTGCGGAGCAACTGAGGAGAGTCGTTGCGCAGCAGCTGCTCGGCGTCGGCGTCGCTCATCGTCTCGAGTTCGTCCAGCAGGGCAGCCAAGTCCTCGTCGCCCGTGTCGGCCAGTGCGCCGCGGCGCTCGTCGATGTCGGCAGCCATGTCCGCCACCGTGGATTTCGCGAAGATCACGTAGAGCGGCAGCTCGACTGCGAAATGCGCGCGCGTGCGCGCAATCACCTTCGTGGCGAGCAGGGAGTGCCCCCCGACCTGGAAGAAGTTGTCCTCGACGCCGACGTCGGTGCGCGGCAGGACGTCGTGCCAGATCGCCAGCAGCGCGGCCTCGGTCTCGGTGCGCGGAGCGGTGATCTGGCGGGCCGGGGCCGGCGCTTCGTGGGCGACGCTGCTCAACGCGCGCCGGTCGACCTTGCCGCTGGGCGTGAGCGGAAGGTGCGGCACCGGAACGAATGCCTGCGGCACCATGTGCCCGGGCAGGTGCATGGCCAGGGTGCTGCGCAGCGCTTCGGCGTCAACAGCGCCGTCCGCGACGACGTAGGCGACGAGCACGTCGTCGTCAACCGCGACCGCCGCCTGCTTCACCGCGGGCGCAGCGCACAAGCGGGCCTCGATCTCTCCGAGCTCCACCCGGAACCCACGGATCTTGACCTGATCGTCGGCGCGGCCGTGGAATTCGAGCAGGCCGTCGTCGCGTACGCGTACGAGATCACCGGTCAGGTACATCACGGCGCCGGGGTGACCGGGCTCGGCGACGAAGCGGGCAGCGGTCTCGTCCGGGCGGCCAACGTAGCCGGCCGCGACGGCCGGCCCGCCGATCGCGAGCTGGCCGACGGCACCCAGCGGAGCCGGCATGCCGTGCCGGTCCAGCACGTGCGCGCGCACGTGGGCCAGCGGCCGGCCAAGCGGCACCGGATCGGTCACGTCGGCCGGCAGTTCGTGGGCCAGGACTCCGACGGTCGTCTCCGTGGGCCCGTAGTGGTTGATCACCCGGCCGACGTTGGCGGCGCGCGCCCGCGCCACGAGATCCGCGTTCAGCGCCTCGCCGCCGATCACGAGCGTCGGCACCGGCAGCGACGCTGTCGCGCCGAGCACTGCGCGCAGGTGCGACGGCGTGATCTTCATGGCGGTCACCCCGCGCTCGGCGATCAGGCGGCCCAGCGCCTCGCCGTCGACGACGACGTCGTCGGGCACGACCTCGAGCGTGCCGCCGTTGAGCAGCGCGCCGAACACGGCGGTGTTGCCGAGGTCGGTCGACAGCCCCGTCACCGCGGCGAACCGCACGGTGGCGTCCAGGCCGAGCAGCGCGGACACCGATCGGACGTAGGCGAGCACATTGGCGTGGGTCACGGCCACGGCCTTCGGCGTGCCGGTCGAACCGGACGTGAAGATCAGGTACGCGGTGTCGCCGGCGTCCACCGGCACGGCGCCGGGCGTCGCCGGGCCCATGTCGTCCACGAGAACGGGCCGAGCGTCGACGAGGACGGGCACAGCGGACAGCGGTAGCAGGTCCGCGTGCGCGGACGCGGTGATGACGACAGTCGCGCCGGCAATCCGAAGCTGCTCGGCAATCCGCTCGGGCGGGTTGCCCGGTTCGAGGGCGAGGTACGGCGCACCGCTGCGCAGCACGGCGAGCGCGGCCACGATCAGGTCGACCGAACGCTCGAGCACGATCGCCACCGGCGCGCGGTGGCCGGGCAACGCCGCGGCCAGTGCGGCCGACCGCCGGTCAAGCTCGGCGTAGGTGAGGCTGTCGGCGCCGCTCGCCACGGCGATCGCGTCGGGACGGGCGGCGACGTGCGCCGCGACGGCTGCAGGCACCGATCCGGTGGGCGGCGTCAGATCGTTGCCCGTGAGCCAGCGGTCGAGGGCCGCGCGTTCGGCCGCCCCGCGCACGTCCACCGACGCGGCCGGGATGTCTCTGGCGGCGGCGAGCGCCCGCAACTGGGCAGCCATCCGCTCGACTGCGGCCGCCTCGACGCGATCGGGGGCGTACCACAGGGTGGCGCGACGACCGACGACGACGAGTTCGAGCGGGAATGCTCCGCGGGCCGGGGTAACCGCATCGTCACCGCGCTCGGCGAAGGCGGCATCGGCCACCGGGGGCGGGGCGTGCGCGGCGAACCGCGCGGCCGCGCTTCGGTCGGCGCGCACCCGCACTGCAAGCTCGGCCAGGGTCGCCCGCGGGTCGTCGGCGACGACGAAGGGCACGTAGCGTTCGTACGGGCCGACGGCCAAGCGCAGATCGTCATCGACGCGTCCGTCGACGGCGAGCGCCAGGACAACGCGATCGGCACCGTCCGCGGCGTACCGCCCGCGCACCGCGGCCCACGCCGCCAGCCAGGTCTCGGCGTCCAGCTCAACGCCGGCGATCTCGACCGGCTGAGTCTCGAGCACCGGTAGTGCGTGATCGGCGTCCGTTTCGACGGCGAGTCCGGACCAGTAGCCGCGGGCAATTCGCGCGTCGGCCCCGTCGTCGTCGGCCTGCTCAGCCTCCCAGCTGGCGTAGTCGACGAGTTGTAGCGGCGAGTCCTCGGGGGTGGAGGCTCCCAGCAGCTGCGCGGCGACCAGCCGGAGGCTCTGCTCGTCGGCGACGGCCGCCACCGCCGTCAGGACCAGCCGACCGGACGCGAGCGCAACCTGCAGGCAGGCGCCGCGGGAGAGATCCGGGTCGAACGGAACGGTGTCTGGAGAGGATTCGCCGTGATTCTCGACGGTCACCACGGCGGCGTCGTCGACGGTCTGTAGCGAGTGGTCGAAGCCGGCTGGGCGAACGAATGCGGTCCGAAAGACATCGTTTTCGCGGATTATCTGTGTCAGCCGCCCCTCGAGGATGGAGACGGACATATCGGGCGCCGCTGGCACGACGAGGCGCACCGTCCTCACCCGCGGCGACGACTGCTCACCCAGCGCCTGCATCTGGGCAGCCGACAACTCGTATCCCGTCGCCCTCACGCCGCGAAATGTTACCGAGACGAAGGCGGATCTGCGTGGCCGGAGCGCAATGGCCGCAAACCATGAATGCCTTTGCACCGATCTGTCCGTAACGCCGCCCACGGCTGCGGGATCGCCGCGCACGGGCGTGGGGAATCCGGTAGCTTTTCGGCGCAGGAGGAAGCGCGCCGGAGCCGTCACGGGCGTTCGTCGCCAATGGAAGCGGACTCACGAACCATGACCGAATCGGTCGGCTTCGAAATTAGCCGACAGCAACGCGAGTACGTCGAACGTCGCCCGGCCAAGGGTTTTAACGTCGTCGCCGTACAGGTCGACCGTCCCTTCGGCGTGGACGCCGAGGTGATTCACGAGCGAATCGCGCGTTATGCCGCTGCGCACGAGGTTCTGCGCACCACGCTCAACGCGGCGGCAGGACTGCGGCTGCCGCTGCAGAACGTGCACCCGGCACTGCCGGTCTCGACCGGCGGCGTCGATGTCGATGTCGAGCAGGGCCCGGTCCTGGACGTCGTGACCACCGACGACGCACTGGTGCTCACAGCACATCCCGCCGTTGCCGACGTGCCCACTCTGCTGCAGATCGCCGCCGCCGCGCACGGTGTCGAGCCGCAGGTCACCGACCCGATCCAGTACGCGGAGTACGCCGCCTGGCAGGCCGAGCAGCGTGCTGAGGCGGGCGAGGACGCCGATATGGCCGCCACCGCGTGGACACGTATCGTCGGCGACGGCGAGCCCACCGTGCTGGCCGACGACTTCGCGCCGTGGGCCGACGCCGGCAAGCGGGTCGTCACCGCAGACCGCTCGATCGACGAGTGGCTCACCGCGTGGGTGATCACCCTTGCCCGGCTGACCGGAGACTCGACCATCACCCTCGGCGTCGAGCTCGACCCGCGCCGCGACGACGAACTGGTCGGCGCCGCCGGGCCGTACGTGGTCATACGCCCGATGCAGGTCGAGGTGCCGAGCACCGGTCACCTTGCCACGCTGGTCGCCGACGTGGCGCGCCTGCGCGAACTGGCGGGCACGTGGCTCGAGTGGGCCCCGGACGCGGCCCCCTGCCCACTGCTGTTCGGGTTGGGCCCGCACGGCTCGCGGGCCGCGCGCGACCGTTTCCAGCTCGAGCTGCGGGTCGAGCCCGACGGTTCGAGCGCCGAGGTCGTTGCCGGGCCGGACGGTACGGACGCACTGGCCCGCACCGCCTCG
>CAZZZE010000027.1:0-15784 GCA_964658365.1 uncultured Jatrophihabitantaceae bacterium | reverse complement strand
GGGGCGGTTCGGGTCGATGGGCAGGTTCAGGGTGGGTCAGTACCAGTTGGTTCCGTCGGCCTGGAAGCTGTCGTTCGCTCCGGATGCGACGGTGGCGGTCGCAGACCCCCGGACCGTGCCGCTCGCGGGGGTGAAGGTGACGGCGCCACCTTGGGCGACGATCGACACTCGGTTACCTGCCACCGAGGGTGGAGACGTCGCGGTGAGCGCGGCGGTGGCGACGAGGCGCTGGCGGTTCGCCAACGTGATCGCGGTTCCGGACGAGACGATCTCGGTCAGGCCCTCGTTGTCGTACATCGTCACGTCCGAGGCCAACGTGCCGGCGTTGCTGAGGGCGCCGGTCTTGTTGCCCCGGAAGTCGTTCTGAGTGATCTTGCCGGTGTTGATGGTGCAGCCGGTGTTGATGAACAAGCCGTAGAGCTGGGTGGTGGTCCCCTGGTCGTCGTGGGCCTTGCAGTTGTGCATCGTCAGTCGGGTGATTGTTGTGACGGCCAACGCGAAACCGCTGCCGAATGTCAGACCACCCGTCTGGTTGGCGCGAGCGCGGACGTTGTTGATCGAGGCGTTGGTGAGTGTCCCCGAACCCGACAGCAGCACACCGGAGCCGCGGTTGGACTCGAACTCGCAGTCCTCGATGACGAGACCTGACAGTGTCGTGCCAGAGGGAATGGACACGAACAGGCCGTAGCCGTTGGAGTAGATGCCGTTGTAGGCGAGGCCGTTGTTGTAGGAGCGGCAGGACTTGAACGACACCGACCCGACACCGGAACTGGTAGAGCGGCCGATGAACTTGAAGCCGTCGCCTGCGTTGTTGTAGGCGATGCAGTTGACGAACGACGGGTGATCACCGGGCGCGTAGGAACCGAGGGTGCCCGTGTCGACGGAGAAACCTATGCCGCCGATGACGCTGCTCGAGCCCACGCGGTTGGCGGTCGAGATGCACCCGGTGAACAATGTGCCCGAGCCGCCAGAGTCGCCGAACCCGGCGACGTAGTTGTTTGAGGCGTAGCAGTTGTTGACGCGGATGCCGGTCGAGTAGGTGCCGTTCTGCGTCTCGAAGAAGACGCCGTAGTTATGGCAACCCTCGGCGACGCAGTCGGTCATGGACATGTCCATGACGGCGACAGCTCCGGTGCCGATGCCGAAGCCAGAGCTTCCGGCGCCGCTCTTGGCCGGATAGACCTGCCGGCCGCAGCTCAACGCGCGGACGCCGTGCAGAATGGTGCCGCCGGAGGCGTGATCGAACGCGACTCCCGTCGCGAGGGTGTTTCGGACGGTCACGTCCCGCACGATCGCGGCATAGGACAGGGTGCAGTTGAACCCCTTGAGAGTCACGTAGTAGCTGCCGTCGGTGGTGAACTGGTGACAGCCGTCGATGGTGAACGCCTGATAGCCGGAGTTCTTGCGCAGCACGGACGTGGTGGACAGTGCGTCGCCGAACGCCGCTCGCTTGCCGACGGGGTACAGCACGGACGCCGCCTCACCGAAGCCGCGGACGGTCACACCGTCGCGAGGCTGCAAGGAGTTGTCGGTGCCCGATGCGTTGCCGTTGAGCAACGACTTGCCGAGGAAGGTGACGACTCCGCCGCCCGCGTTGCCCGCGGCATCTATCGCCGCCTGGAACGCAGCGGAGTCGTCGGTTCCGAAAGCAACCTTCAGGCTGGACAGCGTTGCCTGAGGTGCAACGGCGAGAGTGACGTGCCCCGAGTCGGTGAACGCCGCGATGGTGGTCGCCAGGTCGGGGATCGGCGTGATCGTCGACCCGATGGGGAAGGTGTAGGCCAGCGTCGTCGTGTCAACGTCGGTGTTCTCAACGCCGAAATAGATCGTCGTCGCGCCAGAGGACGCGCCGTAGACCTTCACGACTTGGCTGTTCGTGCCGTTGGACAGCACGGCCGAACTGAACTGCCCGGTCGCCGCAGAGACCGCGCTCACCGCCACTGACAGCGGCTGCGAACCTGAGGTGAGCGCCGCCGTAGTGGTGGCGACAACGCCCAGCGGTGTTCCCCCAGCCGGGATGACAACGACCTTGCCGACATCGGTGCTCTTGAACGGCGTCGAGGTCGCACACGTCAGAGTGGTCGACCCTGAGGTCACGGCACCGTCGGACACCAGTACCCGGTCGCCCTTCGCACCGTAGGCGTTCGCGCTGTACGTGCCCGCCAATGACACGTACCGCCCGTCGTTGCGGGCGTCGAGCGACGGCAAGGACAGCTCCCCGCCGACCTTTGTCCACACTGACACCCCGTCGGTAGAGAGCCACGCGATCTGATTCTGGGTGCGCATCGGCAGCGCCGTGCTACCCGAAGGCGAGTCGATGTGGTCCGACCCGGTACACGTCGGGGAGAGGGTGTAGCCGAGCGTGTTGCCGTCGGTCTTCTTGAAGCCGATGGCCGTCCCCGCTGGAAGACTGTTGGCGAGCGGCAACGGCGGGGTGAGGTTGCCTGAGGTGGCGTCGTAGAGGTTCAGCACGCCCACGGTCGGCGCGGCCGAGGTGGTGGCCGGAGTGATCGACGCGACCTTCGACGAGAACTTGGTGGCGACGACGTTCACCAGCGCACCGGCCGCGGACTCGTCGGACGCGAGCTGCACCGCGATCTCGTTGAGAGTGTCAAGCGCGGTCGGGGCGCCCGCGACGAGCGCGTTGATCGCGGTCGTGATGGCGGTGTTGCGGGCGGTGGCCTCTGCCGACACGGCGGAGGTGACGCTGGCCGAGGTGGCGAGGGTGGCGAGCAGCGTCGACAGGCCGGTCACGGCGCTCTGGGCGATCCCACCTGCTGCGATCTTCGCTGTGGTAACAGAACCGTCGAGCGGGGTCCGCTGATCCGACAGGCGAGAGTCGGTCGCAGCGACCAGCAGCGCCTCCGCGGCCTGCGCGCGGGTGATCTCCCCGTTCACTCCGGCGACGATGGCATCGAGCGCGGTGTTGATGGTCGCGCCCCACGTCCCCGCAGTGGTCGGGTCGGCCGGGGTGGGCTTGGTGATCGAGACAGTCATGGCAAGGCTCCTATGCGGCCGGGGAGTAGACACCGGCGCCGTACACGCCAGCGCCGTAGATGAGGTCGCCCGAACCGGACGTTGGAGTGAGCCAGCCGAGGGTGCCGTCAGGCAGCAGCCCCAGCACCTGGCCGGGGACGCCGCCGACAGGCAGCACGATCGACCCGGGCGACTGCTGCGCGGGTGGGGTGACGAGGCACTGACGCAGCCACACCGGGGTGGT
Organism: uncultured Jatrophihabitantaceae bacterium; assembly: GCA_964658365.1. GTDB lineage: Bacteria > Actinomycetota > Actinomycetes > Mycobacteriales > Jatrophihabitantaceae > Jatrophihabitans. Next base: position 12,564 of record CAZZZE010000027.1, on the reverse strand, counting down.
GCCGGCGGGGATGACGAACGTCCAGATGACGCCGTTCGCCTCCTGCACCGTGTAGTAGGTGCCGGGCGGGTCGAGGTCGGCGTTCACATCCAGCGACGCCGACCACAGGCCCGTCGAGTCACTCCACGCGTAGGAGACGGACAGGATCTCCCGTTGCCCGGTGTCACCGAACGCGCGGGTGTTCAGCTTGATCGTCACCTGCTTGTTGACGATCGGTGTCTTGTCCTTCGGTTTCGTCATGACGTTCTGGACGGTGCGGACAGCCATGCGGGGTCACCTCGCTACTGCTCCGGCACGCGCCGGAGTCACGGTGGGATGGGGTGGGTGGGGTTAGACGGTTGCGCCGGTGGCGTCGACCCACGCCGAACCGGTGCACCAGATCGGTTTGCCGAGCGTGGTGTCGAAGTAGCTGACGCCGCGGATCGTCGTAGCTGGCGACGGCCTGCCCGCGGTCGCACCGGACGCGACGAGAGCGAGCTTCGGCAAGCTCGCCGGCAAGGTGACACCGTCACCAATGCGGACGATGCCGGTGTCGGATTCAAAAACGAACTGGCCCAGACCTGCGGGTTGGGACGCGGCGGTGAAGTGCGCGGCGGTATCGACCCATGTGCGTCGGTCATCCAAGATCGACGGGTCCGCAGGCAGGAACCCGAAGAACTGCGACAGCGCACTGGCGAGACGGCGGGCGACGTAGTCGTGCCCGGCCTGGGAGAAGTGAACCCCGTCGCTGAACAGGTAGAAGTCGCTGTTCCCGTCGCCCTGCGGCGAGCCCGCGTAGCCGGTGCCGGTGAACCAGTACCCGCCCGTGACGGTGTCGATGAACAGGTCGACCAGCCCGGGGTTCGCCGCGAACGCCGTTTTCAGCGCGGCAGTGCGGGCCGTGTAGATCGCCGGCTGGGAGAATCGCAGGTTGCCCCACGGGCCGATGTGGATCAGCTTCGCGTTCGGTAGACGGGTGCGCGCTGCCTGCCAGAACGCGACGACCGCCGCGGCCCACGTGGTCGCGTTGGTGTCGCCGTCGTTGTAACCGCCGTCGGCGACCAGAGCGTCAATGTCGGTGCCGAGGTACGGCACTCGGTCGACGTACTTGAGGAAGCTGCCGGCCGTCTCGAAGCCGGTGCCGCCGGCGGCGTGGACCTCCTGCCGTTCCCAGCCGAGCAACCGCGGCGTCTGGTAGGCGTAGCCGAGCAGCGGTGTCGTCGCGCCCGTGCCTTGGGCGACGCTGTCACCGAAGAACGCGATCTTCGGACCGGTCTTGCGCGGAGGCTTGGTGACGATGCCGGACGGGCTGACGTTGACGCCGATGAGCCACAGGCCACCCTCGAGCTCGAAGGTTCGCATCTTCCGCGTCGGGTTGGTCAGCCGGATCGTGGAGTTGCCCGAGGACGGGTTGCTGACCTGAGGGGTCGCGAAGATCGGCTGACCGTCCTGATAGATCTGCCAGTCACCCTGCGAAGCGCCGATGACGGCCACGATCTCCACCACGGGCTCGTCGGTGGCGAATCCGCCCGAGTAGTACCCGGACACGTAGTAGCTGTTGTACGGCGCGCCCTTCGCCAGGGACGGGAACACCGCCGCGTCGTAGGGGTAGGACGCAGGGTAGGTGCCGGGCAGTTGGTTGTGGACGGTGTCCATCTGCCCGTCGCGCAGACCGAAGTCGAACACCGACAGCGCCGGCGGGATGACGACTGCGGCGCTGCCTGACCCGGTGCAGGTCGAGTAGAACACCGCGCCGGTGATCGTCGAGCCAGTGGTGATCTCCACCTTCGGCGGATGCGGGTGGACGCGCAGCTTGCGGTGCGGCTCGCGGTGGGCGCCCATGAACACTGGCGGGTAGTAGGCCGCCAGCTGCGTCGTCGAGGCGAGCGGCGTCCCGTTCTCCGTCGGCGTGCCCGTCAGCGCAGGCGAGGCCAACGGCGCCAGACCGTTCACCGCGCTGGCCAGCTGCGACGGCGACACCCCGACCGACCCGACCGGCACGTAGGGCAGCGCGGCAGGGGTGTCGATGAGCAGGTCGGTGAGGTTGTACGGGCCGCCCGAGCTGGACGTCACGGCGAAGCGATATTGCGATCCGTCGGGGTCGGTCCACACGTAGTACGACCCGGCCGCCGACTGGGCGAGCGTGAAGGTCGCCTTGCCGGTGGAGTCGGTCAGCACCCGCAGCCGGTCGACGGTCTGCGTCCCACCCGACAGCGCCGCCCCGACCTGCCCGACCGCGCAGATCCGGCCGGCGAGCGGCGTGACGCCGTCGAGCTGGAGCAGCGTGTGCTGGACGACAGGCACGACTCAGACCGCAGGCGGCGTGCTGGTCGGTGCGGACTTCGGCTTGCCGTTCTCGGTGTTGTCGAGCAGGTACACGACGGCCGCGGTGACGGCACCGAGCACGGCGGTGACGTAGCCGGCGTCGGCGTTGTCCAGCACGCCGAGCCCGACTGCGGTGGCTTCGATGGTGGTGAGCGCGCCGACGGCCTTCTTGGCGTCGGTCAGGATCGTTGCGAGCTTCATTTCGTGAGTGCCTTCCAGTCGGAGGATGCGATACGTCCGGTGACGTTGCGGTGGGTCGCGGCCTGCCAGCGCTTCACGGCCGCCTCGGTGCCGGCGCCGTAGAGGCCGTTCGGCTTCCAGGAGCCGTCGGTGGGGGTGGCGTGGTGGGAGGCCAGCAGCTTCTGGATCGCCTGGACGTAGTCCCGGTCGGTCGGTGAGCCCTTGCCGTCGTGGGTGATGAGGCCGTCGGCCTGCGGGTGCGGTGCACCGAACACGTGCTTGCCCTTGAGTGGCCAACCGGAGGTGCGGCCGACGAGCTTGCGCACCGGGCCCGGCAGATAGGTGCTGAATCCTCGAGCGATCGACGGCGACAGGTGCACCTCGAAGTGCATGTTGTCGTGGTAGCCGTCCTGCCAGTTGCCGCCCCACTCGAGGCCGTACTTGAGCGCGAGCGTCGTCGCGGCCGCGCGAGGCACCGCCCATTCCCCCTTGGCGTCGGGGATGTAGTTGCCCATGTGGTTGACGTTCCAGTTGACGTCGACGGCGATGCCGTAGGAGTGAAACGAGCGCGACCCGTCGGGCAGGTTGTCGGTGGTGGAGTAGCAGCCGCAGGAGCCTGCGTGCAGGCCGCCCTGGATGTGCCGGGCGAGCTCGGTGACGAACGCGACGAACAGACCGTGCGCTGCGATGTGGCAGGACCCGAAGGACACTCCGTCGACGACGAGCGGGGTCAGTTGGTTGCCGTGCGCCTCGGGGTCGAACTCTCCGCCCCAGCCGAAGTCGACGGGGTTGTAGTCCTTCCAGTGCGCGAGATCAGCGAGCTTCGTCATGGGTTCTCCTAGCAGGGGATGCCGAGTAGGTCGTTGACGTCGCACAGCACCGAGGTGATGAGCCCCGTGGGGACTGGTGACGGCGCTGAACGGGTCGGGGTTGGTGAGCTGCGCGGGACGGACGACGGGTGAGCGGTCGTCGGCGCCGAGCGCGGCACGACGGTGCGTCCTGGGGTCGTGCGGGGCCGCGCGGTCGGCTCGCCCACCGTTGGGCTCGAGCTGGCCGTCGGGCGTTTGGACGGTGCGCGGGTAGGTAGCCGCGTCGGCGTCGGGGTGGACTGCGGCGACGGCTTCACGATCTTCGCTGCACCACACGCCAACTTCGGCGGCAACGGAAGCGGGTTCGCCTTGAGCGCCGCGGTGTAGGTCGCCGACACCTCCGCGAACCGTGCGCGCAGGCGCGCCAGCTCAGCGGCCGGGGCGTGGTTGATGGTGGCCAGCAGCAGCGCGGTCTGGGCGTCGTTCTTGGGCAGCAGGTATTTCTGCAGGAAGGACTGCCGCGCGTACTGCGCGTCGTCGTAAGCCTGGGTGCAGGCGAGGTTGCGGTCGGTGCGGGAGGTCTGCGCCGCGTTGTCGCGGTGCTCCTTGTCGAACAGCAGGAACCCGCCGACGACAATGGCAACCATCACGATGAGCACCCCGTACAGCGCCCACGTGACCCGTTCGGAGCGACGCTGGCTATCCACCGGACGCCCCAGGTCGAGGGTGCCCCGGTGGTGGGTTCAGCGGCGGCAACTGGACCACGTTGGCCCCGGCCCGCTGCTGCAGCAGGTTGGCGTACTGGTTGCGGTAGAACTCGATGTCGCGGTCCTTGCCGTCCAGGCGGGTCGCGAGGTCGTTGACGCGGTTCGTGAGCTCGCGGATCTCGTCGTCACGGTCGGACCTGCCTGCCGCGCGGGCCTTGGACAGTTCGTCGTCGTGCTCGCGGCGGTTGGCGCGGTTGTTCTGTCGGATCAGCAGCCCGATGGTCAGCAGCGCCACGAACCCGCCGACGATCCCCGCCAGTGCAGATCCCGCCTCGAGGCCGGAGGACACGGCCACGACGGTCACAGCGACGGTCTTGAGCATCATGACGGCCGGCTTCGATGTCGGCAGCACGGCATAGGTCATCCCGTTTCTCGCCTCACGTAGTAGCCATCGCGAACCAGTTCAGCAACGTCGTGGAGGGCGACGATCGGGTGCACCAGAGCGTGCAGCCGGTGGTTGTGATCGACTGAACGCCGACGCCGACGACGGTGCTGGATGCGGTGCCGTTGGCGGTCACCTGCACGTTCGGAGGTGTGCTGAATCGACCAGCCGGGAACGTGACAGCGATCGTCGTCGGGACGCCTGCGGAACCGGATGGAGTTGTTGCACTTCCGGACGCGGCCGGGCCAGTGCCGAGCAGTCGGGCGCGCAGCGCGTTGAGCGGGTTGACGATGAACGTGTTCCACAGCGGGCCGCCAACTAGGCCAGAGCCGATGGTCGACGCGTCGGGCATGGGATCGTCGGGGTAGGCCATCAGGTCCTCCTGCTCACGCGTACATGTAGGTGTCGACGCCGAACTCGGAACGTCCGGCGATCCCGAGCAGCCATGCGCCGGGCGGGCCGAGGGCGCGGACGTCGAGGGTCATGTCCCAGGAGCCGCCGTCCTCGCCTGCTGGCGGGAAGGTCGCGTTGAAGCTCCAGCCCCAGACGTAGGCGTATTCGTCGATGAACGATCGCGCCGGGTCCTGCAGGTGGACGATGTCGGCGACCTGGAGGCGGGCGTCGGGGACGATGTCGACGTCGGTGAAGTCGCGGATCGGGTAGAACAGCTGGTTGAGCAGGAAGTTGCCGACGGCGAGCGCGGTGTCGTGGTCCTGCAGGTACGGGTTGGACGTGAGGGTCAGCGGTGCGTCGCCTGGCGGGTAGGTGACGGTCACGCTCGCCTCGTCGCCCGCGGTGGCGGGTGTGCCGCCGATCCACAGCGCCGGTGAGCCTGCTGCCAGGTCGGTGTAGTTGGACGGGGTGACGAGGTAGGCGTCACGGCTGGTGCTGTTGCGGACGGTGACGGTGACGGTGTTGCCGGTGGCCTGGGTGACGGTGACGGTCACCCCGGCGTGCTCGGTGACGCCGGCCGCCTCGTTGGACGCGCGATGCCACGTGCCGCCATCGACACTGCTGTGACTGTTGGGCAGGACGCTGCTGGTGGTGTCGAGGTTCGCGGCGAGCGCGGTGAGCGTCTGGGTGAAGACGGTGGTCCGGTTGCGGGGCGCCTTGATCGCCGTCGTAGCGGTGAACACGGCGGTCGGGGCCCCGAACGCCCACGGCGTGTACGGGACGGTGATGGCGCGGGCCTCGGTGCCGCCGCCGATGCTCGTCGACAGGCTCTTCAGCGACGTGTCAGCGGTGACAGCGCGAGCGACCGGCTGCGCCGCGAGGGTCTGACGGTTGGAGAAGCGGAACACGCCGAACTCGTCGCGTCGGGCGTAGCCGAGCTCGGCGGCGGCAATCTGCTGGATGACGTCCCACGCCTTCGCCGACGGGTCGACGGGCGGGACGACGGTGAGCGGGTTCAGCGACGGGTCGATGACCGCAGCGGGCTGGAAGATGGCGTTGCTGGCCGGCGCGGTCTCGGTGCTGATCTGCAGCGCCTCGATGCTGCCGGTGTCGTCGTACATGGTGACCGTCGCCGTCGTCCATGCCGCGCCCGCGCGGGCGGTGGGGGCGGTGAACGCGAACGGGGAGCTGTAGCCGTCGACGTTGATGTAGCCGGAGTAGGTGTTGCCGCCGACGGCGGGCAGCGTGATCTGCGCGGCGAGATAGTGCAGGTCCCCCGCGCCGGGCGTGCCGGACGCTGATCCGCCGGCCTGCGCGCCCACTGAGGCGAGGGAGACGTCGCCGTTGAGGTACACGCCGTCAGTCGGTGAGCCGACGGTCACGGCGACGTCGCTGCCTTGGTACCAGAACTCGATGAACACGACGGTGGTGACGGGTGCGGCGAGTAGGTAGGCGATGTAGCCGCCGAAGGTGGTGATCTGCAGCGCGCTGCCCATCGCGCCTGGCACGAACGTCTGGACGGGTTGGGAGTGGGCCGAGTCCAGCCGTCCCACCTCGGGCCAGATCGAGGAGCGCATCCCGGCGGACAGGACGCAGCTGGGGCGCGTCTTAGGCCAGGACGAGTCGCCGTTCTCGGCTCGGATGATCTGGTCGAGCGCGAACTCGCTGGTGAGTCCGGCGTTGTAGGGGGGTGCGGTGACGACGGACGGGATCGACGGGACGCCGTTCCAGTCGGCGGACAGGTCGACGACGGGGAACGTCACCTCACCCTGGGCGTGGTTGATACTGCCGGCGCCGAGGCGGCCGGTGAGCTTGCGGACCACCTCGGGGCCGGTCGTGCCCTGCGGTTGGACGCCGAAGGAGAACCGGACCGGCAGCCCTTTGACCTTGATCCGGTAGATCGGCGACGCGGCGTTGTCGGGGTTGAAGTAGTCGGCGACGCTCATGCCGTTGGACAGCTGCCCGGCCAGGACGATGGTGCCGCCGATGTTGGTGAACCCTGCGGTGTCGTGGACGCCGTCGGGCAGGTCGGTGGTGTTCTGCGCGGTCAGGTCGACCGAGCGCAGGGTGGCGGTGAAGTTGCCGGTCGGCCCGGCGGGGGTGTCGATCTCCAGGCGCGCGGCGACCGTCATCACCTTGGTGTTGATGGTGGTGTCGAACGCTCCGGACGCGGTGAGCATCAGGCGGCGCCGTAGCTGGTTTCGGCGAGGGTGAGGGTGGCGCCGGAGTTCATCCGCGGATCCGGTGCGCGGCCGAGCGGCGCGACCAGCGCGACACGAGGGACACCGCTGCCGGCCCACCAGTCGGTCACGTTGGATTCGGTGACCTGCGGGGTGGAGATGAGGATGTCGGCGGCGGCCGAGTCGGCGGCGAGCAGCTCGGCGAGGATGTTGACCGACGCGCCGAGCGCCATCGGCTGCGCGGTGACGGTGAACGTCTGCGGCGTCGCGGTGAGGGCGATGCTCTGTGACTGCTCGAGGACGATCGCGCCGGTGGCGTCTCGGCCGGACAGTCGCAGGGTGGCGGCGCGAGTGCCGGACGCGACCCACGCGGCCGTCTGGAACGTCCACGACAGGGCCGGGACGTAGGGGATGTAGACGCCGGAGGAGAACACGGCGCCGCTGGTCGCGCCGGTCCAGCGGATGACACCGCACGGGATGATCGGCGCGGCGACGGTCGCGTCGTAGGCGGCGACACCAACGCTGACCTGCCAGCCCTCGATCTTGGCGTGCAGAGTGCCGCACAGCGACTGCGCCAGGGTGAGCCGGTTGACGTCCTCCGGGTTGAGGTACGCCCACGGGTCCGGGCCGAACAGGCGCCGGTAGAAGCCGTTCACGACCTTCCAGTCACGGCCGGCCAGACGGTCCCAGCCGAGGGTCCAGCGGCGCGTCATCGAGTCGAAGCGAGTGACGGCGCTGGTGCCGTTGGCCAGGGCGTGCTCGACCTCGCCGAGCGAGCCGGGGGCGGTGTAGTTCGCGGCGTACACCGACGGCAGTTCGATGAGGTTCCCGACCGGGCCCAGCCAGAACCGGAACGACCCTGACCGCCACGCCGCGACGTCACCAGGGTCAGCGCCCGGGTAGACGCCGTCGGTGGAGAACGGGGTGACGGGGGCGGTCATCGGATGTGCCCACGGACGCTGGTGAGCTGCTTCTCGGCGGACCGGATGAGGATTACAAGGTCGGTGCCGCGCACCTTCGTCTCGATCTCTGTCGGCCGAACAGCCTTCACCGCGCGCCCGACAGCCTTCTCGAGCGCGTCAGTGAGCAGCTTCTCCGTCTTCTCCGCTGCCGCCTTCGCACTGGCCACCGCGGCGGTGTCCTTGGTGACCGCTCCCCCGTCGACGCGCTGGGATGCGACCGCCCCGACCTGCGCGCCGAGCTTGGACAGCGCACGCTGGTCGGCCGCGAGCTGCTTGATCTGCGACGCCGGGAGCCCGAGCAGCGCCTGCACCTCCGGCAGCGCGTCAGGGCCCTTACCGGCCAGCGCCGCGATGTAGGTGCCGGGGAAGATGTGCATCCCGGACAACTTCGTGATGCCGGCGACGAACGCGCGAGCTCGACTGACGGCCTGGTCGTCCTGGGCGACGAGGTCTGCGCCGGTGACGTTGCCGGTGATGGGGTTCGCGCCGGCTGTGGAGATGTCGAACGAGCCGGTGACGGCGCCTGTGTAGGCGGTGCGGTCGGATGCCTGCTGCGCCTTCGCAGCGGCCAGCGCGGTCTGGGCGCGGGTGAGGGTCAGCTGCTGGGCGAGCAGCGTCGCCTCGTTGCGGCGTGCGGCGGTCTTGTCCGGGGAGTAGCCAGCGGCTTTCATGTCGGCGATCAGCGCCTTGTAGGCGGTCTTGATGTCGTCGGCCGTTCCGCCGAGCGCGTGCTTGATCGCATCGACGTCGGAGGTCTTGATGTGGACCCGCAGATTGGCGAGCTGCTTCTGCGCATCGGCGGCGAGGCGGCGGATCTGCGCTGCGAGCGGGCCCAGCTTCTTCGGGCTGAGCCCTTCGTCCATCGCCTTGTCCAGCGCCAGCGAGGCGGCTTTGATCTGGGCTTCGATGCGGGTGATCCCGACGGTGGCGACGTCGAACGGCGCCGTGGGCGTGCTGCCGATCGCGCCGATAGCGGTGCTGACCGACCCGGCGAGCTTCGTCTCGTTCTTCTTGCCGGCGCGGGTGCGTGCGTTCTCGGCGGCACGCTCGGAGGCGTACTTGATGCCGTCGAAGATCCAGTCCTTGCCGACGTGGGTGATGCCGGGGACGGTGCCGCCGTCGGCGAAGCCCATCACGCCCGCGTTGATCGCCTTCAGTAGCGCGCGGTGCTTGGTGGCTTGGCTGGCGCGGATGACCTCTTCACCGTTGGACAGGGCGTAGTAACCGGCAGTGTCGGATGTGCCGGTACCTGGGCCCGTGACGGTGCCGGAAGGTCCGTCGTCGGTGGTGCCGCCCGCGGCGTAGCGTTGGACGTGCTGGTTGACGATGGTGCCGCCGTTGGCGATCGCGCCGAGCCGCTTGAGGTTGTTCAGGCTCAGCCCGGTGACGCCGACCTGCAGGGTGCGGCCGTGCAGCGCGTCGAGCTGCTGCTGCAGCTTGGTCAGCTTCGACGACGTGTCGCCCGTATTGACGCCGATGGTTGGCACCCACGCGTGACCCGTCAGGTAAGAGAGCTGCTTGCCGATCGCATTCAGGACGCTGACGACTGGGTCGGCGCCCTCTTGCTCGATCTGCGTCTTCACGCTCCTCGGCATCCCGAAATACTGGGTCGCCAACAGCTTCGCCTGATCGGTCGTGAGGCCGAGCTGCTTCGCGTTGTTGACCAGGGCGTCGTCGGTGAGTTTCTTGTACGTGTCGTAGGCGTCGCCCGCGGCAGCGCGGCCACCCTTGAGGGCAACCTCGTGCTGATACTCGGCCTGCGCGGCGTTCATCGCTGCCGTCTGCATCGACTGCAGATCGCTGATGAGCGGGGCGGCAGCCGACTTCGAATAGTTGATCGTGCCGGTTCTGAGGTTCACGATCGAGGACATGAGCGCCCTGACCGACTCACCGTTTTTGCCGACCGACTTCGCCGCCGAGTCCAGATCGGACTCGAGCTGGGTCACGGCGGTCGCGCCCGCGTTCATCGCGGCCGAGAAGTCGAGCGCGTCGCCGTTGGCAGCCTTGAGCGTCGCGCCGATCAGTGCGGCTCGGTCGGACGCGGTGCCGGTCGACTGCGAGAACGTGTTCAGAGCGGCGAGGTACCCGGCAGCTGCACTGTCAGCCGTGGCGTAGGCCTTCGCGACCGAGCTCACGGCGGCGTCGACGTCGCCTTGACTGGCTGCGACGACGCCGTTCTTGTCGACAACGAGGCCGGCCATTGTGGCGTACTGCTGAGCTGCTTGGCTGCCGAGCATCGTGGCCGTGGTCGTCTTCTGGATCGCACCAGCAGCACCGGCGAACGTCTTGGTGTCGAGCAGGTCTTTCGCGGCCGTCTTGGTCAGCACGTTGTACTGGGTGTTCAGGTCGGTCAGCAGCTTCTTGGCTGCCGTGACGGCGTGCGTGTCGAGGTAGGGGTTTGCGTCGCCCCGTGATGGGCCCTTTGGCGTGTTCAGCGCGATGACGGCCTGCAGACGCTGACGCAATGCTTCCAGCGGCGCGCCGCCCTGCTGGATCGCGGTCAGAAACTCGGTACCGGCGAAGTTCGAGACCTGGCCCATCTGCTTGAGCTGGTCGTTGAGCTTGCCGATCGTCTCCGGGACGGCGTTGTCCTTCAACTGCTTCGTGATGCTGTCGACGAGGGTTGTCTTTCCACCGTCGCCGCTCAGCGCGTCGCTGTAGGCCTTCGCGGCAGCGGTCGCTTCCTTCGACGCGCCGGTAGAGCGGTGGAACATCGACACCACGGCCAGCAGCCCGACAGCGGCGACCGCGATCGGTCCACCAACGCCAGCCCAACCGACCTCGGCCTCCGCGCCGGCCGTCACGACTGCGTCGGAGGCGCCCTCAGCCGACGCTGCGATCGTCGCGGCGGACGCCTCGGATGTGACGGCAGCGGCGGCGAAGGACTCGCCAAAAGTTCTCACTGAGGCTGTCCCGGCCACCAGCGCGTCGCCGGCCGACAGGATTGCGCCCTTGACGACGGCCATACCGAGAGTGACGACCTGATACCCCTTGAACGCGAGCCACATCGCGGCGACAACCTCGGCGATGTGACCGAGCGCAGGTGCAATCGGACCCAGTACATCGCCGATAGCCCCGGCGGCGTCGCCGAGGTACTTCAGCCCCGTCCCAAGGCCGCCGATAATCGGTTCGAGACCCTCAAGGATCGGCCCGACGACCGACAGCATCTTGGCAAAGCCGCCCGCCAGTCCGGACACGTCGGGCAGCAGGTTCGACAGGATCTTGATGCCTTCGGCCTTGGCTGCATCGGCGAGGCTAGAGAACTGGAACGACACCGTCTTCGTCGTCGCCTGCCACGCGGCAGCGAACCCGCCCGCGCCCGCGTCGATCGTGCTCATCTTGATGTGCAGGCGGTCGAGCTGATCCACAAGGACCGCGATGCCTGGGCCGGCCTTCTTGCCGAAAGCCGTGGTGAGCACCTCCCCGAGCGACGAGCCGGCGACGGCACTCAGGTCGAGCTTGCCCTTCATGCCGTCGATTTGCTTCGACAGCGCCGAGATGTCGCCGCCCTTGCCTGCTGCGTGCAAGTGGGAAACGAGATCGCCCAACGCAGCGCTGAGGCCGCCCTTGGCCATGTCCTTCGCGAGCGAGTCAGACTGCAGTCCGAGCGCTCGCAGTTCGGCCGCGCCGCCTGCGACCGGCTTGGCCATCGACGTGATCGCGACGCGGAGCATCGTCGCGGCGTTCGCCCCGCGGATGTTGTTGTCGCCGAACACGTCGAGCGCTGCACCGACATCGGTCAACGACAGCCCGAACTGCTTGGCGGTGACGAGGATGCCTGACCCGAGCGCGTCGTTGAGGTCGGACAGCTTCATGTCGCCGCCGCCGACGATGGCGTTGAGCGCACCCATCGCCTGAGACATGTCCTGCACGCCCTTGATGCCGGACGCGACGGTTGCCGTCAGAGCGTTCGTAGTCTCCTCGAGGTCCGCGTTGCCGACCTTCGCGCCTTCGGCTGCGATGCGAAGTTCCTGCAGGTCCTTCGAAGTCGACTGCAACCCCTGGCTGGCCGACACGATGTGATAGAGCGCTAGGGCAAGCTCGTCAGGCGCGGTAGCGACAGACCCGGACATACCCAGAACCGCGCTGGACAACCCCTTCACCGTCGCCGCGGAAGCGCCAGCCTGCGTCTGGATCAGCAACATGTCCCGCTGGAACGAGGACGTCTCCTTTCCGACGTCAATGACACTCTTCACGGCCTCGAACGCACCGAACAGCAGCGCCAGCTCAGGGACGAGCTTCACCGTGTCGGCCATCGCGAACCGAGACCGCTCCGACGCAGCCGTCGTGGTGTCCAGCGCGGCGGTCAGCGAGCGTTGCGCGCCGATCAGCGTCGCGTTCGCGCTGGCCAGCTGCCGTGTCGAGGCGACGCCGCCCTCTTCGAGCTCGGTGAGCCGGGCGCGGGCAGACATGAGCCGCAGATAGGCCTGCTGCACCTTCGTCGACTGGCCAGCGACGGCCGCCATCGCGCCGGCCACCTCATCGGAGGAGGCGGCGTAACGCTTCTCGGCGTCCGCACCCTTCACCGCGGCGGCGGACGCCTCCGTGGTGGCCTTCGTCGCGCGTGAAACACCTGCAGCGGCGGCG
>CAZZZE010000026.1:8399-16036 GCA_964658365.1 uncultured Jatrophihabitantaceae bacterium | reverse complement strand
GGTCGAGGCCGTTGGTCGGCTCGTCGAGCACCAGCAGCTCGGGCAGCCCCAGCATCGCCTGCGCGATGCCGAGACGCTGTCGCATGCCCTGGCTGTAGGCGCGGACCCGGCGGTCGATCGAGCCGCCGAGGCCGGCGATGCCGAGCGCGACGTCGAACTCGGCCTCGTCGACCGGGCGGCCGGTGGCGGCCCAGTACAGGCGCAGGTTGTCGCGCCCGCTGAGATGCGGCAGGAAACCGGGCCCTTCGATGAACGACCCGAGGCGGGCGAGCACCGGGGCGCCCGGCACGACCGGTTCACCGAAGACGTGGATCGTGCCCGACGTCGGCGTGATCAGCCCGACGAGCGTGCGCAGCGCGGTGGTCTTGCCCGCGCCGTTCGGCCCGAGCAGCCCGACGACCTGGCCGCGCTCGACGCGGAAGGTGACGTCGTCGACGGCGCGGTAGCCGCCCTTGTACTCCTTGACGAGGTGCTCGATGCTGACCGGCACCCCGGCGAGCTCGGGCACGGACTTCAGGGTCAGGCGCCGGCGCACGAACACCCCGGTGACGCCGAGCGCGACGAGTGCGACGACGACGAGCCCGACGATCAGCCAGATGATCGGATGGCCGCCGCCGATAGTGGTGCCGCTGACGGTCGGGACGGTGACCGCCGACGCGCCGCCCGCGAGCGAGATCGTGTACGTCCGGGCCGCCGTTTCGTTGGCGTAGGCGAAGTCGGTGGTGCTGACGGTCAGCGCGAGGCGGTGCCCGCCCGGCACGTTGCGCACCACGGCAGGCAACCGAACGGCGACGGTCATCGGCACGCCGGCGCGCGCGCCGGTCAGCCGCAGGGGCGACACCAGGGACGACGGCAGCGTGCTCGACCCGTCGGGCGACACGTCGCGCAGCCCCGCGAACAGCACGACGTCACCCGAGGTCTGCGGCGTCACCGTGAGTCGGACGGTGGCGGCACCGACGATGCGTACTGGCGAGTTCAGCACCGGCGAGACGAAGGCGGCCGTCTGGCCCGGGGCAGCGGGCAGCGCGGACGACCCGCCCGAGCTCGACAGGAGGTTCAGCAGCGCGCCGAGGCCCGGGATGCCGGTGACGGTGGCAGGGGCGCCGCCCGCGGGCGAGCCCACGGGCTGGGACGGCCCGCGCACCGTGACCTGCTGCGTCCGCGCGGCGGCGGCGCCGGCCACGCCGGGGTAGGCGGCGGCGCGCAGCACCTGCTCGTCGACGTCGCCGGTGGCGGCCGAGACGACGGCGCCCTGCTCCGAGAACTGGAAGGCCTGGCTCTTCGCGACGCTCGCGTGCCCGGCGCCGAGCGTCGAGTCGAACCACGACAGCGCGGCGCTCGTCGCGGTGCCGCCGCCGACGGAGTCGTCGTCGTGGCCACCCCTACGCCAGACAACCTTCACCGGCGTCCCGTGGGCGGCGATGCCGCGCGCGTTGGCGTCGGCCTCGGTGAGCGGGAAGAGCGAGTCCTGCTCGCCCTGCGTCAGCACCGTCGGCGCGTCGATCCTCGACAGGTAGGTGGCCGGGCTCGCCGCCTTCATGATCGCCGAGAGCGCTGGCGTGGGCGCGCCGGCCGACGCCGACGCCTGGTAGGCCGCGCAGACGTCGGCGGCGAAGTTGCCGCAGCCCACCGAGCCCCTCGGCTCGGTCACCTTCCTGCCTGCGGCGACGCTCGACAGAGCCGATGACGTGGTGCCGAACCCGTTGCCGAACAGCGAGCCCACGTACAGGCGCTTGAACACGCCGGCGACGGTGGTGGTGGCGCCGCCGGCGGAGACGACGCTGTTGGGGAAGAACGCCTGCGAGAGGTCGTTCCAGGTGATGTCCGCGGCCACGGCCCCGACCCGATGATCTGCGGCCGCGAGCAGCAGCGAGATGCCCCCGCCGTAGGACGATCCGGCCGCGCCGATCTGCGCACGACCGTTGACCTTCTCGACCTGCGGTAGCCCGGCGAGGTGGGTGACCAGGAGTGACGCGTCGTGGATCTCGTAGTCCGGTGACGCGAAGTGGATCAGGCCGCCGGAGCGGCCGAACCCGCGCGCGCTGTAGGTGAGCACGACGTAGCCGTGCTGGGCCAGCGTCCGGGCCGTGCCGGCCACACCGGTCTTGTCGCCGCCGAAGCCCTGGCTCAGCAGGACCGCCGGTGCCGGCGTACTGGACGGTATGTACAGCGTGGTGTCGAGACGGACCTGCGTGCCGGCCTCGGCGGTGCCGGTGACGAACTCAGACCGGGTCGTCACCGGGTTCGACGACGACGTCACGCCCACGACGACTCCGGCGACAACCAGGACCAGAACGGCAATGGCCACCACGAGGACGGTTCGTGAACGCAGTCGCTCTCGCAGGGCGGCCGGCATCCGGCCACTGTACGTACCGCCCCTGAGCGGGCCGCCGCCAGATCACCTGCCGGTGAGACGCTCCTGCAGGGCGGCGTCCTTGGCCTGCGCCGAAGCCGCGAGTTCGAGCTGGAAGCTGTTGACCCGGCGCGCGAGGACGTCGTCGGCGGTGGACAGGATGCGCACGGCCAGCAGGCCGGCGTTGCGGGCCCCGCCGATGGACACGGTGGCCACCGGCACGCCGGCCGGCATCTGCACGATCGACAGCAGGGAGTCCAGGCCGTCGAGGTACTTCAACGGCACCGGAACGCCGATCACCGGCAGCGTCGTGGACGCCGCGATCATGCCAGGCAGGTGGGCCGCCCCGCCCGCGCCCGCGATGATCACCTTGAGCCCGCGGCCGGCGGCGCGCTGCGCGTACGTCGTCATCTGGTGGGGTGTGCGGTGCGCCGAGACGACCCGCACCTCGTGGCCGACGTCGAACTCGGCCAGCGCCTCGGCGGCCGCGGCCATGACCGGGTAGTCGGAGTCCGAGCCCATGATGATCCCGACGCGGGGCTCAGCCATGACTGCTCACCGTGCCGGCCGCGTCGCCCAGCATCAGATACTGGGCGGCCTCCTGCGCGCGGCGGCGCACCGTCTCGAGGTCGTCGCCCAGCGCGGTGACGTGCCCGACCTTGCGACCGGGACGGAACTGCTTGCCATACAGGTGGATCTTCACCTCGGGCCAGTGCGCGAAGCAGTGGTGGACGCGCTCGTCGATGCCCTTGGGCACGACATCGTCCGGCCCACCGAGCAGGTTGGCCATGACCACCACCGGCGCGACCTGGTCGGTGGCGCCGAGCGGGTAGTCGAGCACGGCACGCAGGTGCTGCTCGAACTGCGAGGTCAGCGAGCCCTCGATCGTCCAGTGCGCGGAGTTGTGCGGACGCATGGCCAGCTCATTGACCACCAGTCCGTCGGGGGTCTGGAACAGCTCGACGGCGAGGACCCCGGTGACGTCGAGCTCCTGCGCGATGCGCAGGGCCAGCGCCTGGGCCTGTTCGGCGGTCTCGTCATCGAGGTCGGGAGCGGGCGCCAGTACCTCGACGCAGATGCCGTCGCGTTGGACGGTCTCGACGACCGGCCAGGCGGCGCCCTGCCCGAACGGGGACCGGGCGACATCGGCGGCGAGTTCGCGCACGATCGCCACCTTCTCCTCGACGATGAGCGGCGTTCCCGAGGCAAGCACCGGTTCGGCTTCGGCCATCGAGTTCACGACCCACACGCCCTTGCCGTCGTAGCCGCCACGCGCCGCCTTGAGCACGACGGGCCAGCTGCCCTGCTCGGCGAACCCGGCGAGGTCAGCGGGCGACTCGACGGGCGCCCATCGTGGGCAGGGCACGCCGAGCGCCGACAGGCGGCGGCGCATCTCGGCCTTGTCCTGCGCGAACACCAGTGCGGCGGCACTGGGGTGCACGGTGACGCCGTCGGCCTCGAGCGCCGCGATGTGTTCGTTCGGCACGTGCTCGTGGTCGAAGGTGACGGCGTCGCAGCCGACCGCGAACGCGCGCAGGTCGTCGAGGGATCGGTAGTCGCCGACCACGACGTCGTGCGCGACGAGGGCGGCACCGTCGTCGGCGGCGTCGGCGAGCACCCGCAGCGACTGACCGAGCGGGACGGCGGCCTGGTGCGTCATGCGAGCCAGCTGGCCCGCGCCGACCATGCCCACGACCGGCAGCCCGGTGCGTTCGTCCATCACCGCAGCCTAGACCGGCCACAGCCTGGCGATCGGCTGTAGACGCGACGGCAGGGAGCGCGGCAGGGCGAGTAACGTCCGGCACCGTCATGACTGCTCCGCGGGTGTCGTCGCTGAGCCGGCAACTGCGTGGATCGTGGCGGATCCTGCTCAAGGAACTCGCCGCGTTCGGGGTCGTCGGCGCGCTGGCGTTCGCCCTGGACATCGGCATCTTCACGTGGCTGACCCACGGGGCGCACCTCGGTGCGTTGAAGTCGAAGGCCGTCTCGGCCACCGTGTCGACGACGTTCGCCTACTTCGGCAACCGTCATCTGTCCTTCTCGCACCGCGCCCGGACGACCATCGGCCGCGAGACGTCCTTCTTCTTCGGCATCAACTTCGTGACCCTCGTCTTCTCGGAGCTGGTGTTGGCGGTGTTCATCTACCCGCTCGGCTTCGGCCACCAGAGCACGACCGTGTTCGTCGTCAACCTCGTCACGATCGGCCTCGGCACGGTCCTGCGCTTCTGGGCCTACAAGCGCTTCGTCTTCCTGCATCCTGACAACGTGCACGCCCGCGACGTCGACCTCGACCAGGAACTCGCCGAGTAGGCCGCTAGTCCGCTCCCCCGACGTCGGTGTGGAACGCCTCGTAGACGAGGTCGGCGCCGGTCTGGCGGTGCCGCACGACGTGGCCGAGCAACCGGGTGGCGCGCTCGCGCAGCGGGTCGACGTCGACTTCGGTGACCGGCGGCTCGCTGTCGGCAAGCAGCGTGGCGATCTCGGCCGCCATGTCGGCGTGCTCGTTGGTCAGCCTGGTGACCGCGTTGGTGAGCCGCAGGTCGCGGGTCAGGATCGACTGGTGCAGCCCGTCGGGGCCCTCGGTGACCTCGATGTGAGCCTCGAAGTCCCGGCCCAAGGTGCCCAGCGCGTCGTGCACGGCCTCGCCCCAGACCACCGCGCGCCCGGAAGCCGGCGCGGCGAGGCAGCGTTCGACGAAGCCCAGGCTCTCGCGCAGTTCGGCGCGGCGCAGGCGCACGGCGTCCAGTTCGTCGGTTGCAGGACCAGGTTCCATCGGACACCTTCGCCAGAGTGAGCGGGTGTTCATCGTGGTCCTCTCGCGCACGATCCGTCCACCCCCCAGAATCATGGTCATGACGGCGGTGCTGATCGGTGGCGGGCGCGACGACCTGAGGACGGTGCTGGCCCCCTTCCTCTCGGCGGCCGTACCCGAGCCGGTGGTCGCCTGCGTGGTGATCGACGAGGGCGACGGGTCCGACGAGTTCGCGGCCTGGGCGAGCGCGCTGCAGGAGACCGCGCCGTGCCGCCCCGTACCGGTGCTGCTGCCCCTGGGCTCGCCGTTCTCGATGGGGTCGCTCGACGGCGCCGACGCGCTGTTCGTCGGCGGTGGCCTGACGCCCGCCTACGCCGAGGCGCTCGTCCCGCTGGCCCGACCGATCCGCGAATGGCTGGCGCAGGGGCGCCCGTACGCCGGTTTCTCAGCCGGGGCGGCCATCGCCCCCACCGAGGCGGTGGTGGGCGGCTGGCTGCTGGCCGGACGGCCGGTCTGCCCGCCCGATGCGGCCGAGGACCTCGTCGAGGTCACGGTCACCGACGGACTCGGGCTGGTCGACGTCGCACTCGACGTCCACGCCGCACAGTGGGGCACGCTGGGTCGCCTGATCGGGGCGGTGACCTCCGGGCTGGTGCCGGCCGGTCTCGCACTCGACGACGGTGCGGCGCTCCTGGTCGACGACGGCGGGGAGCTGTCGGTGATCGGCGCGGGCGCGGCGCACCTGGTCACGCCCGCTGCCTCCGGCGTCACCGTCGTGTCGTTCACCGGCGGCGCCCCGCTGACGCTCTGAGTGCTCAGCAGGAGGCGGCGCGGTCGCGTAGCAGTCGGCGTTCGGTCTCGTTGCCGGTGCGGGCCGCGGCCCGTTCGAACTCGACCCGCGCCTCGTCGCGGCGACCCAGCTTGAGCAGCAGGTCACCCCGCACCGAGGGGACGAGGTGGTAGTCGCGCAGCCGCGGGACGTCCTCGGCGATGAGCTCGTCGAGCACGGCCAGCCCGGCCGCCGGCCCGTCGGCCATGCCCACCGCCACCGCGCGGTTGAGTTCGACGACGGGTGAGTCGGTGGCCGCGACGAGCTCGGCGTACAGGCCCGCGATCCGCGCCCAGTCGGTCTCCCCGGCCGTCGCGGCCCGGGCGTGACAGGCCGCGATCGAGGCCTGCAGGACGTACGGTCCCCGGCCGCCCGACGCCTCGGCACGGGCGAGGGCGGCGAGCGCGTGGGAGATCAGCACCCGGTCCCACCGGGCGCGGTCCTGGTGGAGCAGGGTGATCGCCGCGCCTTCCGGGCCGACCCGTGCCCGCAGCCGCGACGCCTGGATCTCCATGAGCGCGACGAGCCCGTGCGCCTCGGGCTCGTCGGGCGCCAAGCCCGCCAGCATCCGGCCGAGCCGCATGGCCTCCTCGCACAGCACCGGGCGCGTCCAGGTCTCACCGCTCGTCGCCGCGTAGCCCTCGTTGAAGACGAGGTAGACGACCTCGAGCACCGAGGCGAGCCGCGCGGCCAGCTCGTCGCCGACCGGTACCGCGAAGGGCACGCCCGCCGCCGACAGCGCCTTCTTGGCTCGGGTGATGCGCGCGGCCATGGTCGATGTCGGGACCAGGTAGGCGTGGGCGATCTCGTCGGTCGACAGCCCGCCGACCATCCGCAAGGTCAGCGCCACCCGCGCCTCAGGGCTCAGCACGGGGTGGCAGGCGGTGAACATCAGCCGCAGCACGTCGTCGGAGACGGTGGGTTCGAGCTCGATCTCGGCCATGGGGTCCTCGAACGCGGCCGACTCACGGCCGATCTCGACGAGCTTGTGCTCGTAGTTCGCCGCCCGCCGGATCGCGTCGACCCAGCGGCGTCGCGCGACGGCCGTGAGCCAGGCGCCGGGGTTGTCGGGCACCCCCGTCGCCGGCCACTGCTCCAGCGCGGCGACGAGGGCGTCCTGGGCCAGGTCCTCGGCCAGCATCGCGTCGCCGGTGACGCGCGCCAGGCCGCCGATGACCCGCGCGGCCTCCATGCGCCACACCGCGTCGACGCGGCGGCGGAGGTCGGCTGCCTGCGTCACCGCCGGTCGGCGACCTCGTCGCGCATGCGCTGCTCGGCCTCGCGCAGCTCCGGCGTCAGGTTGTCGCCGAAGTCCTCGGCCTCGAAGACCCGGCGGATCTCTATCTCGTTGTCGAGGAACGGGGCGCGCTTGAGCCACTCGACGGCCTCCTCCATCGAGGACACCTGCCAGAGCCAGAAGCCGGCCACCAGCTCCTTGGTCTCGGCGAACGGCCCGTCGACGACGGTGGTGTCGCCCGTGCCGCTGAACCGGACCCGCTTGCCGGTGCGGCTCGCGTGCAGCCCGTCCGCGGCGAGCAGCACGCCGGCCTTCACCAGCTCCTCGTTGAAGCGGCCCATCTCCGCCAGCTCGTCGACGTTCGGGATCCGGCCGCTCTCGCTGTCCTCGCTCGCCTTCACCAGCACCATGACGCGCATCGCAGTTCTCCTTCGCTTCGGCCCGGGCACCTCACCCTTGCTCATGA
>CAZZZE010000026.1:0-8299 GCA_964658365.1 uncultured Jatrophihabitantaceae bacterium | reverse complement strand
CTGACCCGCAACTCCTCGATCAGCCAGGCGATGTCCTCGACGTCGGCGCCGGCGGCGCGGGTGGCGGGCAGCGCGCGGACGAGCTCGTCGTAGGCGTCGCGTACCGCGTGGACGCGGATCATCCGCCCGCGGTCGGTGTCGACGTCGCGGGGCAACAGCTCGAGCCGCCGCGCGATGGCGGTCAGGTACCGGGTGAGGTCGCGCAGCCTGGTGACGCCGGTGCGGGCGACGAAGCCCTGCGGCAGCAGGCGGCGGAACTGCTCGCGGATGTCCTCGACCGCGTCGAGCTGGGTGCGCGGCGCTGCGGCGGGCAGCGCGAGACGGACGTCGTGCGCGGCGGCCAGCACCTGCTCGACGTCGCGGACGACCCTGGCGCTGCGGTCGACGAGCTGCCGGGCGACATCGACCCGGGTCTGCTCGAAGGCGGCTGCCGTCCACACCGGCTCGGGCACCAGGGCGTCGACCGCAGCGTCGGCGCAGTCGTCGAGCAGAGCGGCGAGCGAGCCGTCGGGGTTGCTGCCCAGCACCAACCGGGCACGGGTGCCGATCGTGCGCTCGACCGCTTTGACGGGCGAGGGCGCCGACAGCCGCAGCAGCCGGCGCAGCCCGAGCCGCATCGCCGCGCGCTGCTCGACCGCCGAGGCGAACACCCGCACGCCGACCGTCGTCCCGGCGTCGATGAGCGCTGGATAGCCGCGCACGACGTGCTCGCCGCTGCGCCGCTCGACGACCTGCGGCAGTTCGTCGACGTCCGCGGGCCAGCCGGTCAGGCGGTCGCGCTCGAGCTCGCCGGCGACGGCATCCGCCACCGCAGCCCGGACGGGCGCGGCGAGCTGCTCCTGCAGGGTGGCCAGGTCCTTGCCGCGCGCCACCACCTCCCCGGCCGGATCCTCGACGACGTAGGACATCCGCAGGTGCGAGGGCAGCTTGTCGGGGTCGAAGGCGTCGAGCGGCACCAGCACGCCGGTGCACCGCTGCAGCTCGCGCTGCAGGCCGACCAGCAACGGCTCCTGACCCGGTTGCAGATGCGCCAGAACCTCGCGGGCGGTGTCGGGCACCGGCACGAAGGTGCGGCGCAGGTCCTTGGGCAGCGAGCGGATCAGCGCGGTGACGAGCTCCTCGCGCAGCGCCGGCACCTGCCACGCGAACTCGTCGCCACCGAGGCGGGCGAGCACGGTGACGGGGATGTGCACGGTGACGCCGTCGTCCTCGGCCCCGGGCTCGAAGCGGTAGGTGACGGGTAGCGCGAGGTCGCCGGCCTGCCACGTGTCCGGCCCCATCGCATCCGCATCGTCGGTACGCAGCAGGTCGTCGCGGGTGAAGGTCAGCAGGCCCGGGGTGATGTGCCGCTGCTTCTTCCACCAGACGTCGAAGTGCCGCTGCGACACGATGTCGGCCGGGACGCGGGCGTCGAAGAAGGCGAACAGGTCGTCCTCGCCGACGAGCAGATCCCGGCGCCGGGCGCGTTCCTCGATCTCGGCCAACTCGGCGCGCAGCGCGGCGTTGTCGCGGACGAAGTGGTGCTTGGTCTGCCAATCACCCTCGACGAGCGCGTGGCGCAGGAACAGCTCGCGCGACTCCTCCGGGTCGACGGTCGAGTACCCCACGCGGCGCCGGGGCACGAGCGGCAGGCCGTAGAGCGTCACCCGCTCGAAGGCCATCGCCGCACCCCGCTTGGCGTCCCAGTGCGGCTCGCTGTAGGTGCGCTGGACCAGGTCCCCCGCGACCCGCTCGACCGTCTCGGGCTCGACGCGCGCGGCGATCCGGCCGAACAGCCGGCTCGTCTCGACGAGATCGGCGACCACCACCCAGCGCGGCGGGCGCCTGGTCAGCGTCGACCCGGGGGCGAGGACGAAGCGGGTGTTCCGTGCGCCAACATACTCTCGGGTATCTCCGTCACGGGAGCCGACGTGGCTGAGCAGGCCGGCCAGCAGCGCGGCGTGCACGCGCGCCGGGTCGGCCGGATCGTCGCTCTCAACGATGTCGAGCCCGCGCGCGATCGTGCGCAACTGACCGACGAGGTCCTGCCACTCGCGGATGCGCAGGTAGTGCAGGAACTCCTCGCGGCACATGCGGCGGAACTGGTTGCCGGACAGGTCGCGGCGCTGCTCGCGCAGGTGGTTCCAGAGGTTGAGGTAGCCGACGAAGTCGGAGTGCTCGTCGGCGAAGCGCGCGTGCTTCTGCTTCGCCGCCTCCTCCCGGTCGGCGGGCCGCTCGCGCGGGTCGGGGATCGACAGCGCGGCCGCCAGCACGAGCACCTCGCGCACGCAGCCCTCGTCCTGCGCGGCCAGGATCATCCGGCCGATGCGCGGGTCGACGGGCAGCTGCGCGAGGCGCCGCCCGACGTCGGTCAGCGCGCCGTCCCCGTCGAAGGCGCCGAGCTCCTGCAGCAGCGTGACGCCGTCGCGGATGCTGCGCCGGTCGGGCGGGTCGAGGAACGGGAAGTCCGCGATGTCGCCGAGCTGCAGCGCGGCCATCTGCAGGATGACGCTGGCCAGGTTGGTCCGCAGGATCTCGGGCTCGGTGTACCTGGGCCGGGCGGCGAAGTCGTCCTCGCTGTAGAGCCGGATCGCGATGCCGTCGGCGACGCGTCCGCACCGGCCGGCGCGCTGTGCGGCCGAGGCCTGCGAGATCGGCTCGATCGGCAGCCGCTGCACCTTGGTGCGCCGGCTGTAGCGCGAGATCCGCGCGGTGCCGGGGTCGACGACGTAGCGGATGCCGGGCACGGTCAGCGATGTCTCGGCGACGTTGGTGGCCAGCACGACCCGTCGCCCCGTATGCGATTGAAAGACCTTCTGCTGCTCGGCCGTCGACAGCCGGGCGTACAGCGGCAGGATCTCGACATTCTCGCTCCGCAAGCGTCGCTCGTCGGTGTTGCGCAGTCCGGCAAGCGCGTCCGCCGTGTCGCGGATTTCCCGCTCGCCGGACAGGAAGACCAGCACGTCCCCGGGTGCCTCGTGCTCGAGTTCCCGGACCGCGTCGACGATGGCCTCGGTCGGGTCGCGGGTGACGGTGCGGATCACATCGTGGTCGGGGTCGTCGGCGTCGTCGCTGGCGTCCGGTTGCACGACCTGCTCCAGCGGCCGGTAGCGGATCTCGACTGGGTACGTGCGGCCGGACACCTCGACGATCGGGGCGCCGTTGAAATGCGCAGCGAAGCGCTCGGGCTCGATGGTCGCCGACGTGACGACGATCTTGAGGTCGGGGCGGCGGGGCAGCAGCTGACGCAGGTAACCGAGCAGGAAGTCGATGTTCAGGCTGCGCTCGTGCGCCTCGTCGATGATCAGCGTGTCGTAGCGCAGCAGCAGGCGGTCGCGCTGCATCTCGGCAAGCAGGATGCCGTCGGTCATCAGCTTGACCAGCGTGCGGTCACTGGCCTGGTCGGTGAAGCGGACGGTGTAGCCGACCGCGTCGCCGAGCTCGGTGTGCAACTCGTCGGCGATGCGCTGGCCGACCGTGCGCGCCGCGAGCCGGCGCGGCTGCGTGTGCCCGATGGTCCCGCGGATCCCGCGGCCCAGCTCCAGACAGATCTTGGGCAGCTGGGTGGTCTTGCCGGACCCCGTCTCGCCGGCGACGATCACGACCTGGTTGTCGCCGATCGCGGCCGCGATGTCCTCGCGCCGAGCACTGACCGGTAGATCCGGGTAGCTGATGGTCGGCACGGCGGCCTCGCGCGTCGCCACCAGCGCCTCGGCGCGGGTGACGTCGGCGGCGATGCGGGCCAGCTGGGCGTCGCGGTTGCGGGCCCGGCGCGCCTGGTCGAGGCGGCGGCGCAGGCGGTGCTCATCGCGAAGCGTGAGCCCGTCGAGGCGTGCACGCAGTTCGTCAGGGGACATCCGCAGGGTCACGAGTGAAGGGTTCGCCGCGCAAGGCGCGGTGAAGCCTTCACTCGTTCCCGCGGCGCGCCGCCACCTGGCAGTCCACCGCGCCGTGGCAGGTCGCGAGCGCGCGCAGCTGGGCGTGCAGGCCGGTCAGGATCACCCGTGACGCGGTCGGTGCGAGGTTGTCCAGCTCGAGCGGGTCCTTGCTGAGGTCGTAGTACTCGCGCTCGCCGTCGTCGTACTCGACGTAGAGCGCGGTCGAGGTCCGTAACGCTTCGTACGTCGGTGGATCGCCGTAGCGCACGGTCTGCATGTCGGGATCGTGCCGGTCGAAGTCGGGCCCGTGGTGCTCGATGAGGACGCCCCGCTGCCAGTCGGGCGGTGCGGGTTTCCCGTGCCAGAGGTCGGCGAGGCTGACACCGTCCGGACTGCCGGCCAGCGTGGCGCCGGCGAGGCCGGCGAACGTCGGTGCCAGGTCGATGCTCGACGTCATCGCGCTGACCGTCCGAGCTTTCGGCACGCCCGGGCCGGCCACGATCAGGGGCACCTTCACATCCGTGTCGAACGCGGTCTGCTTGCCGGGCAGCAGGCGGTACTGCCCCATGTGATAGCCGTTGTCGGAGCTGAACACGAAGTAGGTGTTGTCGGCCAGCCCGTCCGCACGCAGTCGCTGCTCGAGGTCACCGACCGTGCGGTCGACCTCCTGGACGGCCTGCACGCGCTTGCGGAACTCGGCGTCGATGCGGGCGTTGTCGCGCCGGTCGAGGGCCGGCAGCTCGCGCAGCCACTTCGGCGCGTTCACCGGGATGCGGTCGTAGTTGCCGCCGCGCGGCGCGGTGATCCCGGGGAAGGACTTCGCGTCCCGGGGCGCTGGCGTTGCCGGGAGGTGCGGGGCGAACGTCGCGAGCTCGAGCATGAACGGGCGACGGGTCTGGTCGATGATGTCGCCGGCGCGCTGGCCGAGGACCGTCGTCAGGTAGTTCGACGGCTGGCTGCCGTAGGTCACCTGCACGCCGTCCTGGTTCAGCGAGTAGTTGAACTCCCGATAGCCGTCGCCGCCTGCCACGTCCCACTCCGACCACCCGGCGGCCTGCCCCTGATCAGGCTCGTAGCCGTTCAGGTACTTGCCGAGGATCGCGGTCTGGTAGCCCTGGCGCTGCAGGGCCAGCGCGAAGGTGCGCTGGGTGTCGCCGTGCCGGTTGAAGGCCCGCACGCCACCGTCCGGGACGTGGTTGGTGAACACGCCGGTGTCGTGCGGGTACTCGCCGGTGAAGATCGACGAGCGCGACGGGCAGCACAGCGAGTCGACCACGAAGTAGTTCGAGAACGACGTCCCGCTTCGCATCAGTTGCTGCACGTGCGGCATGTAGGGCAGCAGTTCCGTAGAGAGGTCGTCGGTGAGCACGAACACGAAGTTGGGCCGGGTCGAAGCGCCGTGCGCAGTGGCTTTGTGGATCGTGGCGCCGGATTTCGAGGGGGTCGGCGTCGAGGTCGACGTGCACCCTACGAGCACGATCGCCAGCAGAGCCAGCGCGGCCAGGATTCGGCTCGGTCCCCTGCGTCGCACCCCGGAGATACTGCCTGGTAAGCGCTGAGTGATCACAGCGAGGGTCGTCCGTCCGCGCGCGGAAGCGTCACACGCGGACGGGCAGCAACTCGAGCCCGTAGACCATCGACAGATCGCGGTAGGGCAGGGTCTCCGGGGCGACGTCCAGGTGCAGGCCGGGGAAGCGACGCAGCAGCGCCGGGTAGGCCAGCCGCAGCTCGAGACGCGCCAGTTCGGCACCCACGCAGCGGTGCAGCCCGTGCCCGAAGGCCAGGTGCGAGATCGGCGGACGGTCGAGCTGCACGGTGTCCATCTGCGGTCCGCTGCGCGCATCGCGGTTGGCGCCGCTGAGCGAGCAGACGACGACGTCGCCGGCGAAGATCTCCTTGCCGCCGAGGGTGATGTCCTTGCGCGCGAAGCGGGGGAAGCCCGCCTGCACGACGCTGAGCAGGCGCAGCGCTTCCTCGACGAACGGCTCGACCGCAGCGTCGTCGTCACGCACCCGGGCGGCCAGCTCGGGATCGCGCAGCAGCACGACCGAGCCCAGCGCCAGCATGCTGACCGTGGTCTCCAGACCGCCGGTGAGCACGCCGTCGGCCAGGCCGGCGAGCTCGACGTCGTCGACCGAATCGCCGTACTCGGTCAGGATCGCGCCGATGAGGCCGGGCCCGGGATTGCGGCGCTGGCGGACCACGACGTCGCGCAGCAGCCCGATGGCCTCCTGGATGTAGTCGAGCGTCGCCGCGCCCTCGTTGAAGTCGAAGCGGGCGGTGCTCAGCCGCTGGAACTCGGCCTGGTCGTCGGGTTCGACGCCGAGCAGTTCCATGATCACACGGGACGGGATGGGCAGGGCGAAGTGCTTCTGCAGGTCGACCACGCCGTCACGGGCCGCCACGGCGGCGACGTCGGCCAGCGCCTCCTCGATGATCTCGCGCACGCGCGGTTCCTGACGGGCCAGCGCGCGGGTCGTGAAGTGCGGTGTCAGCATGTGCCGCAGCCGGGTGTGCGCCGGCGGGTCGGCGAAGCCGAGGCCACCCGGGTCCTGGTCGGCAGCGATGCCGACCTTGCCCACCATGTGGCTGAAGTCGTTGCTGAACGTCTGCGGATCGGCGGCGAGCACGAGGCGGGACTCGTCGTAGCCGGTGACGATCCACCCGCGCAGGCCGAAGGGCATCTTCAGCCGGCTGACGGGCGCCCGCTCGCGCAGGGCTGCGAGGTCCGGCACCGGGTCGAGCCCGACCCGGCGCAGCGGCATCTTCGCCTCGTCGGGGAAGCGGGCCAGCAGCGAGGTCGGGTCGTCACCCCCGCTACCAGGCAGGCGCAGCAGCAGGCCCAGCAGCCAGCGGCGGCTACGGCTCGCTGCCTTGGCGCCGAGTGTTCGTAGCGACTGCACGTCGGGTTCCTCCGATTGTCGGTGGACCCATGCTAGAGACAGGCCCGCCCCTCCCGTTCGGGGACGTGACTCGACGGGCCGCACGCTTCGGCCAGCGCCGCCCTGGCGCGTCGCGTGCGCTTGACGCGGTACATGTCCTGGTCCGCCCGCTGCACGGCCCGGCGGGTGAGCCCGTCGAAGACCAGCGGCGCCCAGCCGAGCGACGCTGCCGCGCCGGCCTGGTCCAGGGTGTTCGTCAGCCGCTCGAGCAGCCTCGGCGCGAGCGCGATCGAACAGTCCTGCAGGACGATGCCGAACTCGTCGCCGCCGATGCGGGCGACGACGTCGCCGTCCCGGAGGTTCGCCTGGATCTCCTGGGCGGCCAGGCGCAGGAGCTCGTCACCGGCGGCGTGCCCGCCGGGCCCGTCGTTCACCTGCTTGAGGCTGTCGAGGTCGGCGATGACGATGACGGTCGGATCGGCGTAGTCGAAGTAGTCGTCGTCCAGCCGGTGCAGCAGCTCGTCCCACCCCCGGCGGTTGAGGACGCCGGTCAGCGGGTCGGTTGTGGCCTGGGTGAGCACGGTGGCCGCGGTGTGTTCGAGGGCGACGCGCAACCGGTCGGCGGCCAGCACCATGCCGAGCATGCTGGACAGCAGCGACACCAGCGGCTCGTAGTACGCGAGGTCCGGCCGGGTGTCGGTGTTGATCCCGCAGATCGCCCCGAACAGCGAGCCGTCGGCGTCGACGATGGGCGCGCCGGCGTAGGCCCCGATGTCCAGCTGCAACTTCTTCGCGGCCTCGACGTACACGGGCACCTGCGAGACGTCCGGCGCCACTCGGGGTGCGGTCCCGGCGGTCATGTTGATGCAGAACGAGTCCTGCCAGTTGTGGGAACTGCCTTGTACGGCGCCGTACTCGTTGCCGTTTAGGTAGAGCAAGGTCTGTTTGTCGTTCTCGACCCGGGTCACGGACCAGAAACCCATCGGGACGTGCTCGCGCAGGAAGTCGAGCACGAGGGTGGCGGCCTCGCTGAAGGTGGCGTCCTGCAGTGCCGGCGCCGTTGCGCTCAGGACCCGCACGGTGCGGTCCTCGCATCATCGTGGTCAAGGGTCACGATTTCTTCATCGGACGTTTCCGCCGGATTCTGAGCCGCTGCAAGCCGACACGCCGGAAGTGCGTCGTTTCCCTTGACGGGATTAGAACGCCTGTTCGATGATGCCCACATGCTCGACGTAGCCATCCGCAAGGCCGACGGCACCAGCGCCGTCGACTGGTCGCACGTCGGCGTCCGTTCAGCTCCGCCGCTGCCGGTCGCCCCGGCCCTGCACACCATCCTGCCCGATGGGCTGCGGCGCGGCAGCACGGTCAGCGTCAGTGGCTCGCTGTCGCTGCTGTTCGCGGTGCTGGGCGCGGCCTCGGCCGGCGGCGCCTGGTGCGCGCTCGTCGGGTTCGGGCCGATCAGCGCCGAGGCAGCGCGCGAGTACGGCGTCGAGCTGCGGCGTCTCGCGCTCGTCCCGGCGCCGGGTGGCGTGCTCATCCGCCAGGGCGGCGAGGTGATCG
>CAZZZE010000025.1:0-16247 GCA_964658365.1 uncultured Jatrophihabitantaceae bacterium | reverse complement strand
GCCTACCTGCTCACCCAGCCCAACGACTTCACCGCCGCGCGCAAGCGCGACCTGCGGGCGGTCGCCCGCGACGGCGAGCGGGCCAAGGACCACCTGCTGCGAGCCAACCTGCGCCTGGTCGTGTCGCTGGCCAAGCGTTACACCGGCCACGGCATGCCGTTCCTGGACCTCATCCAGGAGGGCAACCTGGGCCTGATCCGCGCGGTCGAGAAGTTCGACTACACCAAGGGCTTCAAGTTCTCGACCTACGCCACCTGGTGGATCCGTCAGGCGATCAGCCGGGCCATGGCCGACCAGTCGCGCACGATCCGACTGCCCGTCCATCTCGTCGAGCAGGTCAACAAGCTGCAGCGCATCCGTCGTGAGATGAACCAGCAGCTGGGCCGCGAGGCGAACCACGGGGAGCTCGCCCACGAGCTCGACATCACCGAGGAGCGCGTGCGCGAACTGATCGACCTGTCCCGTGACCTGGTCAGCCTCGACCAGACCGTCGGCACCGACGACGATGCCTCGCTGGGCGATTTCATCGCCGACGAGCGGTCGACGTTCGCGGCCGAGACGGTCGTCGAGAGCGGGCTCATGCGGGGGCACCTCCAGGAGGTGCTCAACACCCTCGACGCCCGCGAGGCGGCGGTCGTGCGCATGCGCTACGGCCTCGACGGCGGCCAGCCCAAGACGCTGGACGAGATCGGGCGGGCGTTCAAGCTCTCGCGTGAGCGGATCCGACAGATCGAGCGCGAGACGATGGCGAAATTGCGCCATCCGTCGCGCTCACAGGTGTTGCGCGACTATCTGGACGCCTGAGCCGCCGCGGCCTGGCTAGGATCAGCCCGGACAGCCACCGAGGAGGTGTTGATGAGCCATCACAGCGATCTGATCGACACCACCGAGATGTATCTCCGGACCGTGTACGAGCTCGAGGAAGAGGGCGTCGTCCCGCTGCGGGCCCGGATCGCGGAGCGGTTGGGCCAGAGTGGGCCGACCGTCAGCCAGACCGTCTCGCGCATGGAACGCGACGGTCTGCTGCAGGTCGCCGACGACCGTCACCTCGAGCTCACCGACGAGGGTCGGCACGAGGCGGTCGGCGTCATGCGCAAGCACCGGCTGGCCGAGCGGCTGCTCATCGACATCATCGGTCTGGACTGGGAGGACGTGCACATCGAGGCCTGCCGCTGGGAGCACGTCATGAGCGATGCGGTCGAGCGGCGCATCGTGGCCATGCTCGACAAGCCGCTGGTGTGCCCGCACGGCAATCCGATCCCCGGCCTGGACCAGCTGGGCCTGCCCTTCGGCGCCGCCGAGCAGGTGGGTCCGCTGATCACCCTCAGCAGCGCCGCGCAGCAACCCGCGCGAGGTGCGGTGGTCATCAATCGCATCAGCGAGACGCTGCAGGGCGACGCTGCCCTGCTGCACCGCCTGACCGAGGCCGGGATGCGGCCCGGCAGCGTCGTGCAGATCGCGCCGGTCGACGGCGGCGTCGAGGTGTGGATCGACGGCAGCACGCGGGTCGTGTTCGACCACGAGATCAGCGACCACGTGTTCGTCCGGGTCGCCTGAGCCACGACCCGACAATCCGGCGCGCGGGCGCTGGATAGACTGGCGCGCCACGAGCCGATGCCGCCTCGACCGCCTGCGCGCGACCCGTTCTTCCGAGCCGAGAGAGAGTGTCGGTGGCCTACGATCCCCAGGGTTTCCTGAAGCACGAGCGGCAGGACACTCCCAAGCGACCCGCCCAGGAGCGGGTCCGCGACTGGCAGCCGATCTACCTGCGCGCCCGCCCCGAGGTCGTCAGCGAGCAGGCCGCTCGCTGCATGGACTGCGGCGTCGCGTTCTGCCACAGCGGTTGCCCGCTGGGCAACCTGATCCCCGAGTGGAACGAGTACGTCGCCCGCGACGACTGGGCCACGGCCAGCGAGCGACTGCACGCCACCAACAACTTCCCCGAGTTCACCGGATGGATCTGCCCCGCGCCGTGCGAAGCGGCGTGCGTGCTCGCGTTGAACACCGACCCGGTGACGATCAAGCAGGTCGAGGTATCGATCGTCGAGCGGGCATTCGCCGACGGCCTGGTCGACCCGCAGCCGTCCTCCGAGCGCACCGGGCACTCGGTGGCCGTCGTGGGGTCCGGCCCGGCCGGCCTGGCCGCGGCCCAGCAGCTGACCCGCGCCGGGCACGCGGTGACCGTCTTCGAGCGTGACGACCGCCTCGGCGGCCTGCTGCGCTACGGCATCCCCGACTTCAAGATGCCCAAGGACATCATCGACCGCCGCGTCGAGCAGATGGCAGCCGAGGGAACGACCTTCCGGGTGAACGCCGACATCACCCCCGATGACGTCGCTCGCCTGCGGGCCGAGTTCGATGCCGTTGTGCTCGCCGTCGGTGCCCTCGCCCCGCGCGAGCTCAGCACCCCCGGCCGTGAGCTGCGCGGCGTGCACCAGGCCATGACCTACCTGCCGCAGGGCAACCGGGTGCAGGCCGGCGACATCGCCGCACCGGGGATCGACGCCGCGGGCAAGCACGTGGTCATCATCGGTGGCGGCGACACCGCCGCCGACTGCCTGGGCACGGCGAACCGCCAAGGCGCGCTGTCGGTGACCGTCCTGGACCACAACCCGCGGCCCGCGCCGCGCACGAACCTGGTGAACCCGCATTGGCCCGCCGCGATGAGCAGCCGGGGCATCTCGCCGGCGCACGACGAGGGCGTGCACGAGGCATGGGCGCGCGAGGTCGTCGCGTTCGAGGCCGACGACGACGCAGCCGTGCGGGCGGTGAGCGTCGAGGAGGTCGAGATCGTCCGGGTCGACGGCCGCCGCGAGTTCCGGCCGGTGCCCGGTTCCCGCACCGAGCTGCCGGCGCAGCTGGTGTTGCTGGCGGCCGGGTTCGTCGGCACCGACGTCCCGGAGCTGCTGCGCGCGTTCGGCGCCGAGGAGACCCCGGCCCACGGCACCGTCGCCATCGACCGGCAGTGGCAGACCACCACAGACGGCGTCTTCGCCTGTGGCGACGCGAGCCGCGGCGCGTCGCTGGTCGTGTGGGCCATCGCCGAGGGGCGGGCGTGCGCAGCGGCCGTCGACCACGCGCTCAGCGGGGTCTCCGAGCTGCCCCGCCCGGTCGTGCCCGGCGCCGTGGCCCTCTGAGCCCGGGCCGCAGGCCGGCCTCCGTCAGCCGCGGGAACGAGCGCGGGTCGACGCCCTGCGCGAGTGCGGCGAGCAGCAGGTCGGCCGCACTGTAGGCCGGATCGCTGGCCAGCGCCCGCTCGGCGGCCATGCCGGCCAGCGCGCCGTTCCCGGCCCGCCAGCTGGCCCACGCCAGCAGGAACATCGGCGCGGCGTCGTAGGGCGCAGGGCAGCGGCGTGCGAGGTCGGCCCAGAGCGCCCGCCCGTCGACTCGGCGCGCGTCGACGGAGATCCACACCTCGTCGCGGACGGACAGCCCGGTCAGCCCCGCGGCGAGCCGGGCGACGGTCGCGTCGTCCAGCGGCTGCCACCTGGGTGCGGAGCTGGTGCGCGCGGCCAGCAGCAGCTCACGGACGAGCGCGCGCCCGTGCTGCTCGGCACGGCCCTCGAGCGCCGCTGCGACGGCCGCGTGCTCGGCCGCGGCGACGAGCGGCTCGAGGGCGGCGCGCCGCGGCTGCGGCAACGGTTCCAGGGTGCCGGCCAACGCCGCACGGCTGGGCAGCGCGACCACACCGTCGACTGCGGCCGCAGCGGCGAACGGTGACGGGCTGCCGGCGAGCGGGTTGCCGACGGGCGGGCAGCACTCGACGACGTCGCACAGGTAGGACCACCACCGCCCGCGACACACCAGCAGGGCCTCCGCGATGCCGACCCCGATCAGGCAGGCCGCCTCGTCGACGGCGGACACGGCGTCGCGCCACGGCCTGGCCGCCGGCAGCTCGTAGTCGTCGTCGAAGACCGTGACGACCAGCCGGTCGGCGCCCCCGCGATGCAGGGCCGACACCGTGTGGTCGACGAGATCGGGCTGTCCGGCGTCGGCGAGGTCGAGCCGGGCCGCGGCCCCGAGCATTCCCGCGCAGACCGAGACCAGCACGAGGCTCTCGGTGGGGTGGAAGCCGAGCAGGTAGGGGATGGCGTCGAGCAGCTCGGTCGGGCCCGAGATGCGGTTGGTGGAGTGCGACGGTGAGGGCATGCCGGCGAGCCTGCTCGCCGCACTGCCTCGCCCGCGCAGCGATGACCTGCCCTGTGGACGGCCACGACGACTGTGGGCGTCGGCACCGAAACCGTCGGCGCGCCGTGCTAGCGGCCGCCGCCCGCGCTCAGTGCAGCTCGCCGGCCCGCCAGCGCGCCGCCGCCGCGCTCAGCGCGGCAGCGGCGCGGTCGTTGCGCTCGGCCCGCTCGTCGCCGGGCTCGGAGGCCTCGGTGGGCCGCAGGGTGCGGCGCCCGGCGGCCACGACCCGGAAGAACCCGGCGGCGCGTTCCAGCGCGACGTCGAGATCGCCCCGGTACACGCCGGACAGCACGGCATCGGCGAGCCGTTGCACGGCCTCGACGTCGGCGTAGTCGGCGACGCCGGCCACCGCCGCCTCGGCCGGGGCCAGCGGTTCACCGGCCCG
The DNA here is from genome assembly GCA_964658365.1 of uncultured Jatrophihabitantaceae bacterium. Lineage (GTDB taxonomy): Bacteria > Actinomycetota > Actinomycetes > Mycobacteriales > Jatrophihabitantaceae > Jatrophihabitans. The sequence goes on along the minus strand of CAZZZE010000025.1, from coordinate 11,674 downwards.
CCACAACCGGGTCACCTCGTCGCCGTCGGCGCGGCACCACTGCCGCAGCAGGTACAGCGTCCACAGCACGCCCGGCAGGCTGATCGGGTCGGCGTCACGCCACAGCGCGGCCAGCGTGTCGAGGCCGACGCGATCGGCGAGCTCGACGAAGCGCTCGGCCTCGCCGGGCGACCGGCCGGCAGCCACGACCACGGCCGCGGTGCTCGACGCCATCTCGGCCCGGGCGCCCGGAGAGGATGCGCCGCCGGCGGCGTCGATGATCTCGGTGAGGTCCGCGAACAGCGCAGGGCGGTGCGGGCGGGGCTGGTCCCCGCGCGTCATCGCGTGCTCCTGCGAACGATCACGCGTTCACGATACGACCCGCCCGCGACGGCCGGCGACGGCGTGCGCCGGTGCGTCCACACCGCACCGCCCCGGTCGTGCGGGACGCTGCACGGCAGGCTCCGCACCGGGTACCGTGGATCTCGGCGTCGGCCCGATCCATGGCCCCCGGTCCCACAACTGCCGCCACGAGCGGCCTTTTGCCGAGAGGCGACCTGGCGGGCCGACGTCACCACCCCGGGCCACGGCCCTTGGACGGCAGGATGCGCGCGTGGTCTCCACCGGTGACGGCAACGGGTGGGTGATCTGCGCATCCGGCCACCAGCACTGGGGGCGGTACGGCGCCGCGGGCCTGCTGGTCACCGACGGTCGGCACGTCCTGCTGCAGCACCGCGCCCCCTGGACGCACGAGGGCGACACCTGGGCCGTCCCCGGCGGCGCGCGCGACCGGCATGAGAGCGCGCTCGCCGCCGCCCTGCGCGAGACCGGGGAGGAGACCAGCCTCGACCCGGGCAGCGTCGAACCGCTGGAGCAGCTGCGGGTCGATCACGGCGGCTGGACGTACACGACGATCGTGGCCCGCACCGCCGAGGTCCTCGACATCGAGCCGGCCAACGCCGAGAGCACGGCCCTGCGCTGGTGGCCGATCGGCGAGGTCGCCTCGCTGGTGCTGCACCGTGGCTTCGCCGCGGCGTGGCCTGATCTGCGCGCGCTCGTCGAGACCGCGTGACCGCGCGCTCCGACCGCGTCCCACCGCACCCGGCGTTGTCCGACCTGCCGTAGCGTCGCGGCTCGTGCACGTGCTGCTGCCGCCGAGCGAGGCAAAGACCCCGGGCGGACGTGGGCGTCCGCTGCGGGACCGGATCGCGGACGGGGCCCTCGGCGAGGCCCGCGTGCGCACCACGACCGCCCTGGCGCAGCTGGTGGCCGGCGACCGTGCCGCGGCGGCCGACGCGCTGCTGCTGCCGGCCGGTGTCGTCGACGCCGCGCTCGCCGATAACGCTCACGTCCTCGACGCGCCGACCACGCCCGCGTTGCGTCGCTACGCCGGCGTCGTCTACGACGGCCTGGGCTTCGGCGCGCTGTCACCGGCGCAGCAGCGCGTCGCGAACCGCAGCGTGCACGTGTTCTCCGGGCTGTTCGGCGTCGTGCGCGGCGACGAGCCGGTGCCGCCCTACCGGGTGCCGGGCAAGGCCGTCCTGCCCGGCCTCGGTGTGGCCGCCACCTTCTGGCGGCCGGTACTGACCGACGTGCTCGCCGAGCGGTTGCGGCGCGGGCTCATCGTCGACCTCCGCTCGGGCGACTACGCGGCGATGTGGCGCCCGCACCGGTCGGCGGCCGAGCGGGTCGTCGTCGTGCGGGTGCTGTCCCCCGCGCCCCGCGGCGGGCACGCCGTCATCAGCTTCACCAGCAAGCTGGCCAAGGGCCGGCTCACCGCCGCGCTCGTGCGCCGGGTGGCCGACGGCGCGCGGATCGACACCGCCGACGACGTCGCTGCGGCGTGGGCGGCCTGCGACGGCGCCGGGCACCGGTGGCACGGCGACGGCAGGCTCGATCTGTTCACGGCATGAACCGCTAGCACGGGCGCGCGGAGCCTCTCGGGTGCCCCGCCTGCCGAGGCCGCCGCTCCGTGGGTCACCATGGCGGCATGCGCTTGGATCACCTCTCCTACGCCGCCGGGCCCGAGGGACTGGCCGCCTGCGTGCAGCGCCTGGGTTCCCGGCTCGGCGCCGGGTTCAGCGACGGCGGCCTGCACCCGGCGTTCGGCACCCGCAACTTCGTGCTGCCCCTGGCGCACGGCTGCTACCTCGAGGTCGTCGAAGCCCTCGACCACCCGGCCGCCGACCGGGCGCCGTTCGGCCGGGCCGTCCGCGCGCGGTCCGGGAGCGGCGGCGGCTGGCTGGCATGGGCCGTCGCCGTCGACGACATCTCCGTCTTCGAGGGTCGCCTCGGGCGCAAGGCGGCGCGCGGGCACCGGCGCCGCCCCGACGGCTTCGACCTGCTCTGGCACCAGATCGGCATCAACGACGTGTCCGAAGACCCGCAACTGCCGTTCTTCACGCAGTGGGAGTCCGACGCCGAGCACCACCCGTCGCGGGGCGGGTCGTCCGTCACGCTCGAGTCGCTCGAGATCGCCGGCGACGAGCCGACCGTCGACAATTACCTCGGTGCGTCGTCGCGCCAGCCGCTGGACGGCGTCGAGGTCGAGTGGCTGTCGCCTTTCGACGGTGACACCGGCGTCGTGGCCGCCACCTTCGGTACACCGCACGGCAGCGTCCGCATCGACTGACGAACCTGACCGGATCAGCGGTCACGAGGCGGCTTGGCGCGGCATAGTGGTGGCCCACCACCTCACGATCCGACGAGCCCCGACGAGCCTGGAGACCAGCTGATGGAGACGACCGCCGGCGCGGGCATGACGAGTGTCGCGCCGCGCACCACCCCGATCGGCGACTACGGCTTCCTGTCCGACGGCGAGGTCACCGCGCTCGTCTCCCCCGGCGGGTCGATCGACTGGATGTGTCTGCCGCGCATGGACTCGCCGAGCATCTTCGGCGCCATCCTCGGCCGGCACGCCGGCAGTTTCCGGGTGGCCCCCACCGACGTCACCGTGCCCGCCGCCCGCCGCTACCTGCCAGGGACCATGGTGCTCGAGACGAGCTGGGGCACCGACACAGGATGGATCATCGTCCGCGACGCGCTGATCATGGGCCCGTGGCGGCACGAGGACGCCCTGTCGGGTACCCAGCACCGCACGCCCACCGACTACGAGGCCGAGCACGTCCTGCTGCGCACCATCCGCTGCGTCAAGGGCGAGGTGCAGACCATCATCGAGTGTGAGCCGATCGTCGACTACGGCCGCTCGCCGGTGCGCTGGGAGTACGGCGACAAGATCTATCACCAGGGCGTGGCCACGGCGTCCGGGTGGGAGCACGAGCTCACCCTCACGACCGACATGCGGATGGGGTTCGAGGGCAGCCGGGCCAGCGTGCGCACCCTGCTCAAGGAGGGCGACACCCGCTACATCGCACTGTCGTGGGGACGCAAGGAGCCGCCGCTGACGTACGCCGACGCCTACAGTCGCCAGGTCTGGACCGCGCACCATTGGCAGCACTGGCTGGCCCGTGGCCGCTTCCCCGACCACCCATGGCGTTCCTATCTGCAACGCTCGGCCCTGACGCTCAAGGGTTTGACGTACGGCCCCACCGGTGCGATCTGCGCCGCGGGCAGCACGTCGCTGCCCGAGACGATCGGCGGCGAGCGCAACTACGACTACCGCTTCAGCTGGATCCGCGACGCCACGTTCGCACTGTGGGGCATGTACTCACTCGGCTACGACTGGGAGGCCGTCGACTTCTTCAGCTTCATCGCCGACATCGCCGAACGCGACGACGACCTGCAGATCATGTACGGCATCGGCGGCGAGCGCGATCTCACCGAACACACCCTCGACCACCTGCCCGGCTACGCCGACTCGCGGCCGGTGCGCGTCGGCAACGCGGCCAGCACCCAGCAGCAGCACGACGTCTGGGGGGCGCTGCTGGACTCGGTCTACCTGCACAGCAAGGCCGCCGACCACGTCGACAGCCGCATCTGGCCGATCCTGGCCAAGCAGGTGCAGGCCGCGCTGAAGAACTGGCGAACACCCGACGCCGGGATCTGGGAGGTCCGTGGCGAGCTCAAGCACTTCACCTCGTCGAAGATCATGTGCTGGGTGGCCGTGGACCGTGGCGCGAAGCTCGCGGCCGTCATCGGACAGGACGCCGCCGCCGGCGAGTGGGAGCTCGCGGCGGCCGAGATCAAGGCCGACATCCTCGAGCACGGCGTCGACGAGCGCGGCGTGCTGACCGCGTACTACGGCACCAAGGCGCTGGACGCCTCGCTGCTGCTCGCGCCGCTGCTGCGCTTTCTTCCACCGGACGACGAGCGGATCGTCAACACCGTGCGGGCCGTCGCCGACGAGCTCACCGAGCACGGCATGGTGCTGCGCTACCGCGTCGAGGAGACCGACGACGGGTTCAGCGGCGAGGAGGGCTCGTTCACGATCTGCTCGTTCTGGCTGGTGTCGGCGCTGTGCGAGATCGGCGACTACACCCGGGCGCGCGGCCTGTGCGCCAAGCTGCTGTCGCTGGCCGGCCCGTTGGAGCTCTACGCCGAGGAGATCGACGTCCACTCCGGCGCGCAGCTGGGCAACTTTCCGCAGGCCTTCACCCACCTTGCGCTGATCAACGCGGTGATGCACGTGATCGACACCGCCGGCCTGCCCGACGGCGTGACGAGCGCGACGAAGCCCTAACCGCCCGAGCCCGGCGCCGCGTCAGGATGCATGAGGGCTCTGGTTGAGTGAGGGCATGAACGCTCGCGTCGAACTCGATCCTGCCGACCTCGGCCGCAAGATCTACCCGTGGCTGACGGCCTCGCTCATCCCGCGTCCGATCGCCTGGGTGTCGACGGTGTCCGACGCCGGCGTCGACAACATCGCGCCGCACTCGTTCAACACGGTGGCCGGCATCGACCCTGCGACGCTGTGCTTCGTGTCCGTCGGCGAGAAGGACACGCTGCGCAACGCCCGCGCCACCGGCGAGTTCGTCCTCAACATCGGCAGCGGCGCGCACCTGTACCGGATGAACGACTCGGCCACCGACTTCCCGGGCGAGCTCAGCGAGTTCGACGCCGCGGCACTCGAGCGCGAGCCCAGCGTGCTCGTGCGGCCGCCGCGGGTGCGTGACGCACCGGTCGCCTTCGAGTGCCGGGTGTCCGGCGAGCATGTGATCGGCAAGTGCACGATGGTGTTCGGCGAGATCGTCCACCTGGCCGCGCACCGCTCGGTGCTCGCCGAGGACGGGCTGCCCGACGCGAAGCTCGTCGACCCGCTCGCCCGGCTCGGGCGCAACGAGTGGTCGCGCCTCGGCGAGCTCGTCGACCTCGAGCGGATCCGCTACGAGGACTGGACCGACGGTCGCCGCTCGGCCGACTGACGCTCAGCGCTCGAGTTCGGGACGCGCTCGGCCAGGGGCGGGCCGCCCGTCGCGGCTCGGCACGCTCCTGCCGTTCAGCGGCAGGCAGGTGCGCACGAACTCCTCGCCGAACGAGGTGAGGACGACGCTGCGCTGGACGATGCGCGGCATCCGCCCGGCCGAGTCCATGGCCGCGACGACCTTGGGCTGAGCCTCGATCACCTGGTAGCGCGTCGGGTTCTTGACCGGTTCCTTGGAGAACTCGAGCATCCCGAGCCGGCTGAGGTTGGTGAGGTAGAGGTCGATGCGCTCGACGTTGCGCAGCCCGGCATGCTCGGCGATCATGTTCATGCCGCTGGCCACCAGCTCGGAGCCGATCCCGAACGGGCGGTAGGTGCGGATGTCGATGGCCGGCTGCGGGCCCTCGAGGTAGACGTAGCGCAGGATGCGCGCCTCGTCGGGGGTGATGTCGGCGAGGATGCGGGCGAACGCCGGGTGGGTGTCCTCGATGACGTGGACGTCGTTGGAGCGGCGCAGCAGGTCGGTGCCGCGGCGCTGCAGGTCGAGCACCGACGACCCGCGCGGGTTCAGCTTCTCCAGCGGCTGCGCGTCCGGTGCCGTGGCCGCGCCACCGGGCAGGCCGAGCGCGCGCCATGCGACGGCCCGCAGGTCGGACGCCGCCTCCTGCAGGATGGCGGTAGCCGGCTCACCGGCCACCGCGCGGCGCGAGACGTAGTTGGCGCCGGCGATCGTCGCGCCCACCGACCAGCTGACGAGGTTCCAGGCCGAGAGCGCCGCGACCCGGGCGACCTCCGGCGCCGCACGCAACACCGGCGGTCCGGGCATCGGGCGACGGCGCGGCGCAGGGCTGGCGTCGGGCCTGACGGTCGGCGCCGGCCGCGGGCGCCGCACGACGGTCTTCGCGGCGTCGGCGACATCGGTGGCGGCGTCGAGCCTGCCGTCGGCAAGGTTGTCGGCCAGGTTCTCGACCCGGTTCTCGGCCATGGGTCAGACTCCGAAGATCGCGAGGTGCAACAGCCCGGCGAACAGCCCGAGGGCACCGCCGTGGAAGAACAGTAGCCACTCGTCCTGCTTGATCGCCGACCGGAGCATCTCGGTGAAGTCCTCGGAGCCCATGTGCTTCATCTGCTCGGAGATGAACGTGTAGATCCGCGAGGACTGCTGGCGGCTGAACTCGGCGTCGTTGAAGGCAATCGGTGCGAAGCCGGTCGCCTCGGTGGCCACCGAGGACTTGATGTTGTCGTACTCGGCCGAGCCGATGGCGATGCGCACGGCAGCGCGGGCCGGGCCGACCGCCTTGTCGACCGCGGGGCGCAACGAGTCCTCGAGCAGCTTGAGCGTGCGGTCGCTACGCGGGCCGGTGAGCAACTCGTTGCCGATGTTCTGCAGCGTGATCACCTTGTCGGAGATCATCCGTGAGTACAGCTCGGTGACCTCCTCCTTGCGCCGCAGCAGCAGCCCCTGGTGCCAAGGAACCCAGCGCGTGTAGTGCACGGGCTCGAAGATCATCTCGATGCCGAGGTAGTTCGCCACCCAGCCGATCACGATGCCGCCGAGGGGCAGCACCCACCACTGCGGGAACACCTGCAGGATGCCGAACAGCACGAAGCCCATCGGCAGGCCGAAGTAGAAGCCGAAGTTCTGCATGAACTTCAGCTCCTTCTTGCCCATGATCAGGAACAGCTCGTTGAGCAGCTCGGGGTTGCGGCCGAAGTAGCTGATCACCATCATCTTGGCGTCGATCAGCTGGTCGACGTTCTCGCCGATCTCGTCGGTGATGTTCTTGACGATGCCCGGCAGCTGGGCGCGCACCCGCGCGAACACCGCCTGCTTGATGACCGGCGGGAGGTCGTGCCACAGCTGCGGGTTCTCCTGCTGCATGATCTGCTCGACGACGTCGCGGATCTCGTTCTGCGCCACCGCGGCGAGATGCTCGGCGATCTTGTCGGGCTCGAGCTCACGGTAGAAGTCGCTGACACTGCCGATCTTGGCCAGCCCCTTGTCCATGCTGATGCTGGCCATCTTGTCCGCGCGCGACGGGACGATGCCCTGCCAACCGATGCGCCCGTCGTAGCGGAACAGCGGCAGCACGCGGATCTTGCGCGGCAGCACCGGGAACAGGATGCGCAGTCCGGGTACGCGGATGCCGTGGAAGCGGATCGGCCGGAACAGCATCAGGACGCCGGTCCAGTTCGTGATGTAGCCGATGATGCCGGTGAACAGCGGGATCGAGATGAGGTCGGCGATCGTCTTGCTGTCCACTACGCCGACCACGCCCCCCTCGTCCTCGCCGCCATCAGGCGACTCTAGTGACGTGGCGGGCGCGCGTCGCCCCGACGTACCGGTGGGTAACGAACCCGGGCGGATGCGTCTACGCCGACCGCGCGCCGCTACCGGCTATCCTCTTTCCTGAACGAGGCGTCTACCTGGGGCGCGGGCGCAACGACGAGGGGATCGCGATGACCGTGCGGCGCGGGCGACCCCGCAGCGAGCAGGCACGCCTGGCCGTGCTCACCGCAGCCGGCGACCTGCTGCTCGAGGGCGGCCTCGGCGCGGCCCACGTCGAGGCGATCGCCGCGCGGGCCGGCGTCAGCAAGGCCACGATCTACAAGTGGTGGCCCAACCGCGGCGCCGTCGTGCTCGACGGCTTCCTCGAGCGGGTTCGGCGCTCGCTGGTTATCCCCGAAGGCCTCGGCACGGTGGCCGCGCTCGAGTTCCAGATCCGCGAGCTGGTCGCGCTGTTCGCTGACGCGGCCGTCGCGTCGGCGATCCGGGCCATCGCCAGTGAGGCCCAGTCGGATCCGGAACTCGCCCGCGCGGTGCGCGAGCGCTGGCTGGCCCCGCGCCGGGCGGTCACCGCTGCCGTGCTCTCCGACGGCATCGCGAACGGCGATCTGCGGCCCGACCTGGACGTCGAGCTGGTCATGGACCAGCTCTACGGGCCGCTGTACTTCCGACTGCTGTTCGGTCACGCGCCACTGCTCGACGACCTCGCGCCGCGTCTGGTGCGGCAGCTGTTGGATGGCGTGAGTCACCCGGACTGGCGCCCGGCAATTCCTAGTCGTAGCGTTCAGTAAATGAGCGACAAGCCCACCGCGTCCCTCCGGCTGATCACGACCGTGCTGGCCGTGGCCTGCGGACTGACGGTCGCCAACCTGTACTACGCCCAGCCTCTGCTCGAGCTGATCTCGAGGTCCTTCGACGTCGGCCAGGGCACGGCGACCCTGGTCGTCACCCTGACCCAGGTGGGTTACGCGCTCGGCCTGCTGTTCGTGCTGCCGCTCGGCGATCTCGTCGAGAACCGCACGCTCGTCACCCGGGTCCTGCTCGGTACCGCCGTCGCCCTGGTGCTGGCCGCGGTCTCCCCCGTCTTCGGGGTGTTCGTCGCGGTGTCGGTGCTCGTCGGACTGACCTCGGTGGTCGCGCAGATCCTGGTGCCGCTGGCCGCCCACCTGGCCCCGCCGGAGCACAGCGGCCGTCTGGTGGGCCGGGTGATGAGCGGGCTGCTGCTCGGCATCCTGCTCGCCCGCACCGCGGCGAGCCTCGTCGCCGAGTGGCTGGGCTGGCGGGCGATCTACCTCGTCTCGGCCGTGCTGATGGCGGTGCTCGTCGTGCTGCTGCACCGGGTGCTGCCGACCCGTCGCCCCGACCACACCGAGGGCTACCGCTCACTGCTGGCCTCGGTCGGCGAGCTCGTCCGCCACGAGCCGATCTTGCGCGCCCGAGCCCTGTGCCAGGGCACGATGTTCGGCGCGTTCACCGCTTTCTGGACCGCGATCGCCTACGAGCTCATCGACGAGCACGGGCTCTCGCAGGGCGGCATCGCGGTCTTCGCGCTCATCGGGGCCGGCGGTGCCGCGGCAGCCCCGGTCGGAGGCTGGCTCGGCGATCACGGCTACGGCAGAGCAGGCAGCGCAGTGATGCTGCTGCTGGCCGCGGCGGCGGTCGCGCTCGCCGGCGTGGGCCACCGCAGCGTGGTCCTGCTGGCCGTCGGCGGCGTGCTGCTCGACCTCGCGGTGCAGTGCCACCAGGTGATGGGTCAGCACGAGATCTACGCGCTGCGGCCCACCGCGCGCGCCCGCATCAACACCGTCTACATGAGCACGGTGTTCATCAGCGGGGCCATCTGCTCGGCCGTCACCGGCGTGCTGCACAACACGTACGGCTGGACGGGAGTGTGCTGGTTCGCTGCCGCCCTGCCGCTCGTCGGCGTCGTCGTCTGGTCGCTCTACCTGCGACCCTCACAGGCGCCGGCCCGCTACGCGGTGAGCGTCAGCTGACCGTGGCCTCGGCGCGGCGCGGCAGGCGCCACTCGGGGCGCGGGAAGTGGCAGGTGTAGCCCCACGGGATGCGCTCGAGGTAGTCCTGGTGCTCGGGTTCGGCCTCCCAGAAGTCGCCCACCGGCTCGACCTCGGTGACGACCTTGCCGGGCCACAGTCCCGAGGCGTCGACGTCGGCGATCGTGTCGAGGGCGACGCTCTTCTGCTGGTCGTCGACGTAGTAGATCGCCGAGCGGTAGCTGGCCCCGATGTCGTTGCCCTGGCGGTTGCGGGTGGACGGGTCGTGGATCTGGAAGAAGAACTCGAGGATCTCGCGGTAGCTCGTCACCTGCGGGTCGAACACGATCTCGACCGCCTCGGCGTGACTGCCGTGGTTGCGGTAGGTGGCGTTGGGGACGTCACCGCCGCTGTAGCCGACCCGGGTGGAGATCACCCCCGGCTGCTTGCGGATGAGGTCCTGCATCCCCCAGAAACAGCCGCCGGCCAGTACCGCTCGCTCCGTGCTCATCGCACGCCTCCTCACCCGGCCCGCCGCGCGGACCCACGCTGTCACCAACCCACCCATCATGCCCTCGATTCCCGCCGGTCGCGGCGGCCGGGCTTCATCTGTTCCCAGCACGGCTTAACCGGCCTTTGACGCTCGGATGATCCCCTCCTGACTCCTCCGAGGAGAGCCTGATCGCGGCCGGCGGAACAGGTGTGCCGGAACGAGAAGCAGAGGTCTTATGAGCGGCGCGACGTCCACGCAGGTCGACACCCCGGTGAGCGAGAACAAGCACGCAGCCGACGAGTCCGTGCCCGACGAGGGATCCTCGTCCGGCCCGGAGCCGGGTGGCTCGAAACGGGGGATGTTCGGCCGGGGGTGGCGGACGATCAAGTCCCATCCGTTGATCAGCGCCGTCGTCGTCTTCGTGATCGTCGCCGCCGTCGTCTCGGCGGTGGTGTTCACCGGCGGCTCCAGCAGCACGACCAGTGGCCTGAAGACGACAACAACGCTGAGCACCGTCGCCACCGGCACGGTGAAGGCGACGATCTCCACCTCGGGCACCTTCGCCGCGGGCGATAAGGAGGACGTCAGCTTCGGCTCGGCGGCCAAGATCACGTCGGTCAAGGTGTCGGTGGGCGACAAGGTCACCGCGGGCCAGGTGCTCGGCACCATCGCGACGGTCGGGCTGAAGAACACCCTGGCGCAGGCCAAGGAGACCCTGGCCAACGCCAAGTCCACGCTGAGCACCGCCGAGGACGACTCGTCCAGCACCGACACCCAGATCGCCGCCGACAAGGCGTCCGTGGCCAGCGCGAAGAGCTCGGTCTCGGATGCGAAGTCCGCCCTCGCCGACGCCACCCTCACCTCGCCGATCAACGGCACCGTGGCGGAGGTCAATGTCGCGACCGGCGATCAGGCGAGCGGATCCGGCTCGTCCTCGTCGAGCAGCAGCTCCTCCGGCACGGGCAGCAGTACCGGCGGCAGCGCCAGCACGGGCGGCAGCGCCATCGGCGGCACGACCAGCACCACCAGCAGCAGCTCGTCCTCGTCCGGTGACTTCGTCATCGTCGGCGGCTCGTCCTGGACCGTGTCCGCCACGGTCGACGACACCCAGGTCGACGAGATCGCGAAGAACGACCAGGCGCAGATCACCACGGACAACGTCAGCGGCACCGTGTTCGGCACGGTCGCCTCGGTCGGGGTGCTGTCGTCCTCGTCCTCGTCCTCGGCGAGCTACCCCGTCACCATCGACGTCACCGGGACCCCCAAGGGCCTGCACGACGGCGCCTCCGCCACGATCTCGATCATCTACAAGCAGGTGACCAACGTGCTCACCGTCCCGACCACCGCCGTGCACACCGACGGCGGCACGGGCAGCGCCAGCTACGTCTACGTCAACAAGTCCGGTACCAAGACCAAGCAGACGGTGACCACCGGGTTGAGTGCGAGCGGCACCACCCAGATCAAGTCCGGACTCACCGCCGGTCAGCAGGTCTACGTCACCACGATCCGCCGGACCACCGGGCCCGGCACCGGGTCGGGTTCCGGCGGCGCAGGTGGCGCCGGCGGCACCGGGGGGATCCCCAGCGGCTTCCCCACCGGCGGCT
>CAZZZE010000024.1:0-16487 GCA_964658365.1 uncultured Jatrophihabitantaceae bacterium | reverse complement strand
GCGGCGCTGTTTCAGCGACCGCTGCGATGGGGAAGGCGCGGTTGGGAGGGGTCATTGCGCGCGGGGGTCGTCCTTGCTGCCCGCCGCATCGCTGTTGTCGCCGGTCGGCTTGCCCTCGGAGTCGGTCTCGGTGCCGGAGAACGGGTCCGGCTGCTGGTCGTCACCGGTGGGCTGCTCCCACTCCGGCTTGCCGTCGGGCCCGGGTACCGCGGACGGTGGGATCTGTGACGTCATGGTTGCTCCTCGTCGAGCGTGGGTGGGATCGGTCAGACGTTGCGGGCCCGGCCGGACAGCGCGTCGCGCAGCTTGTCGACCATGCCGACGCCGGTACCCAGCGTCTTGTGGAACAGCTCGGAGTGCGGCGAGCCCGGATGCGGCCTGGTGGGTGCGAGCTCCTTGGCCGCGACGACCTTCTTGCCGAGGTCGACCAGGACGTCCTGCGGCAGGTGCTGACGCAGCTTCGGGAACTGCTCCTCCTCCTCGTCGGAGGCGTGGTGGCGCAGCTGCTCCTCGAGGGTGTCGAGCAGCTCGTTGAACTGCACGCCCGCGGCGTCGGCGCCCTCGAGCGCCTTCATCGTCTCCTCGAGCTCCTGATGCTCCTCGATGTCGTGCTCGACGAGGTCGTCGCCGTCGGCGAGGTGGTCGCGCATCGCCGGGTAGACGAACATCTCCTCGGCGACGGAGTGCCGGACGAGCTCGGCGATGACGGAGTCGATGAGGTCGCGACGCTGCTCGGGGTCGGGGATCTCGCCGATCGTGCCGAGCAGCTCGATTACCTGGTGGTGGTCCTCGGTCAGGACGTCGACGACGTCGTGACCGGTAGCGAGTTCAGCCATGCGTTAGCACTACCCGCAACCGCCTAGCGCTATTCGGCTCGTCAGCGGGATGGAGACAGGACGAACAACCGCCCGGCCACGGCGCCGCTGCCGATCAGCCGGCCGATGGCCTGCTCCTGGCGGGCGGCGTCCTGCCAGGCGTCGTCATCGCCGTGCTCCGCGGCGATCCGGTCGCGCACCGCGTCCTCCTTGTCCTGCCACCGCTGCGGTGTCGACGGCAGGTCGCTGAGCGCGGCCCGCTCGACGACGGCGAGACCCGCGTCGGTGTAGAGCCGGTCGAGCTCGTCGGGGGTGGGGAAGTGGTTGCCCTCGGGCGGGTCGTGCACCTCGCCGGCCGCGACGTAGACGAGCATGCCGAGGCGGCCGGTCGGCGTGAGCACCCGTCGCAGCTCGCGCAGGACGGCGGGCTGGTCGGCGGTCGTGCAGAGCACACCGAGGCACCAGGCGACGTCGAAGCCGGCGTCGGGCAGCGGCAGCCCGGCGGCGTCGGCAGCCACCGCGGGCAGGCCGAACAGCGTGCCGGCGGCCTGGCAGGCGCCAATCTCGGGCTCGAGCAGCAGCGCGGACGCGCCCCGCTGCTCGCGGGCGTAACCGGCGGGGCCACCGACCCCGGCGCCGACGTCGAGCAGCGTGCTGCCGGGGCCGACGGCGAGGCGCTGCAGGAACCAGTCGAGCGCCGACGGCCCGCCGGAACCCCGCCAGCCGGCCGGAACGTAGTGGTCGGCGCCGAGCGCCCGCGCCGCGTCGGCCGTCCAGGACGCCATGGTGCCGAACTCGGCTTCCGTCGCATCGCTCATCGCGCAACCTCCTCGAGCACGCGTGCTCCGACGCGGGCCTTCACCTCAGCGCCGAACTCCCAGCCGCGCCCGGACGCGAGCCCCGACAGGTTGACGCCGGCGACGCCGTCGACGGCCAGCAGGGCGCCGGCCTCGCGCACCGCGACGTCGATGCCGCGGCTCACCGGGTCGGGCGCCGCGAGCACGTCGGCCACCGACGCCGCGTCGAGCTCGAGGCCGGGCAGACCCGTCAGGGCGGCGACCGAGCGCGGGTCGGTGTAGACGGCCACCGCCGCGATCACCGGGATGGTGAGCCCTTCGTCCTGCGCGCGTCGCACGAAGCGGGCGACGTCCGACGGCGCGGCGACGTGGTTGAGGACGGCCAGCGCCGCCCCGGCGTGCTGCTTGGCGACCAGGCGCCCGGGGCGCAGCTTGACCGGCGGTGCGAGCGGCGATTCGGCAACGGCCACGGACAGCCCGAGGCCGGCCGCCAACGCGGCCAGCCGGGGCCCGTCGAGATCGAACACCTGGGTGACGTCGGGGCGGACGTCGGGGCCGCGGCCGTCGCCGGTGACGCACAGGACGCCGTCGACCCCCAGCCGGTGCAGCCCGCGCAGCTCCTGCTCGAGCACCACCCGGTTCCGGTCGCGGCAGGCCAGGGTGATCCACGGCCGGGTGCCGCCGGCGATCAGCAGCTGCGCCAGCATCGTGGGCGGGAAGTCCGGGCGGTTGTGGTGCTCGCCGACCAGCACGGCGTCGGACGTCGAGGCCAGCAGACCGCAGATGGTGCCGAGCGCGTCGGGGTCGAAGGGCGGGGCGCTGACGTCGGTGAGCACGCGGGGCACCACCAGCGGTGCCACGCCGATGCCGGCCAGCCCTTCGGTGATCGGTTCGGGGAACGCGCACGGGCCGGGGCGCATCTCGCAGCTGCCGTCGGGACGCACGCCGCCGCACGGCCCGTAGACCATCTTCTTCGGGCAGGTCAGCGAGGCGACCGCGCTCACGGCCGGTAGATGCGCTTGAAAGCGCCGTCGATGACTCGGCGGTGCACGCCGCCCAGGTGCCCCGACCGGCGCAGCGCGGCGGCCGCGGCGTTGCCGCCGGGAGCGCCGTGCACGCCGCCGCCGGGGTGTGCCGACGCGCTGGCCAGGTACAGCCCGTCGATCACGGTTTCCGCGCGGCCGAGCCCGGGCACCGGGCGCAGGAACAGTTGCTGGTGCACCGCGGCCGACCCGCCGCCCACCGCGCCGTGCACCAGGTTTCCGTCGGCGGACTGCAGGTCGGTAGGCGTCTGGATCTGCTCGGCGATGATCGACGCGCGGAACCCCGGCGCTTGCGCCTCGACGGCGTCCTTGACGCGCTCGACCTGCCCGACCAGCTGGTCGCGGTCGAAGACGTGATCGCGCGGGATGTGCGTGTAGGACCACGCCGACTCGGTGCCGGCGGGGGAGCGGGTCGGATCGGCGGTGGTCGTCTGGCCGAGCAGCGCGAACGGGCGCTGGGGCAGCCGCCCCGACACCAGGTCGGTGGAGTACTGCGACAGGTCGTCGAGGTTCACGCCCAGGTGCACGGTGCCGGCGTCGCGGGCCGCGGCGGGCGTCCACGGGATCGGCGACGACAGCGCCCAGTTGACCTTCAGCGTGGGGCCGTCCCACTCGAAGCGCTCAAGGTCCTGCACGAACCGGTCGGGCAGGTGCGCGGCACCGACGAGCTCGAGAAACAGCCGCGGCGCGTCGACGTCGGCGAGCACGGCGCGGGTGGTGATGCGCTCGCCGGAGGCCAGCCGGACCGCCTCGACGCGGCCGGCCCGCACGTCGATGGACGTGACCTGGGTCGACGTGCGCAGCTCGCCGCCGCGGGCCGCCAGCCGGCTTGCCAGCGCCTCGATGATCATGCCGGAACCGCCGGCCGGCACCGGGAACCCGACGGTCTGCCCGAGCATGCACAGCAGCCAGCCGTACACGGCCGAGCCGACGGCCTCCGGCGCGAGGTCGGTGTGCAACGCGTTGCCCGCCAGCAGCAGGGCGGCGCCCTCGCCGCGGAAGCGCTCGGCGGCGAAGGTGCGCACCGGGGACACCACGAAGCGCGCGAAGCGCAGCAGGTCGGCGGCGCCGAGCGTGCGCAGCAGGGTGGTGACGGCTCGCGGGGCCGGGAACGGCCGCAGGATCGCGTTGAGCAGCGGCTCGGCGATCGCCTCGTACTCGCGCACCACCTGCTGCCACGCCGCACCGTCGCCGTCGGCGAAGGCGTCGAGCGACGCGGCGGTCTTGTCGACGTCGCGGTGCAGCGCGGCGCAGCGGCCGTCGGGCAGCACGTGGGCCAGCACGGCCGTCGAGTGCTTCCACTCCAGGCCCCAGTTGTGCAGTTCGAGGTCGGCGAGCACCGGCGAGGCGGCCGCGAACGGGTAGAAGGAGCTGTACCAGTCGGTGACGAAGTCCGGGTGCATGCTGCGGTCGGAGTACACCGCCCCGCCGGGGTGCGCAGCCGCCTCCAGCACGAGGACCTGCTGCCCGGCGTCGGCCAGCCGGTTGGCGGCGACGAGCCCGTTGTGGCCAGCGCCGATGACGACGGCGTCGACGTCGGGCACAGCTCGGGTTGAACGGGCGCGGCGCGGTTGCTCAGGCATCGACGGGGCTTCCTTCGCGTGCGCGTTCCCACAGTCCGCCGGCGCGGGTCGGCCGGCGGTCGAGCAGGGTCGTCATCGTGAACTCGGCGGCCAACCTGCCGAACGTGCCGTGGCGGCGCAGCATCGCGTGCTTACCGCCCACCACGCGAATGTAGGCGACGGACGCCGCTGTGCGCTGCAGCCGCCGGGCCGCGGCCTGTGACCGGCCCGGATCGGCGACACGGTCGTTCGTGCCGTGGACGACCAGGACGTCGCGCCCGGACGCGTCGACGGAGCCGTCGTCGGGATACACCCACGGGGCGAGCGCGACGACGCAGCGCACGCCGTCCTCGCCGGCGGCCAGCAGGGCAGCGCGGCCGCCCAGCGAGTGTCCCACCAGCGCTACCGGAGTGTCCGGCGGGAGACGGGCGCGCAACTGGTTCAGCGCCCACCGCACATCGTCGACCGGGGTGTGCCCGGTGTCCCAGCCGCGTACGGAGTTGAGCAGCCGGAACACCGCGACCCTGCCGCGCCCGGCACGCGCCAGCCGGTGGGCGATCGGGATCATCCGCAGAACCGACAGCTGCGTCGGGCTGACCTGCATACCGGCGCGGCGCGCCCCGCCGCCGTGCAGCACCAGCACCGCCGCGGCAGGATGCCTCGGCGCCCAGGTCGTCAGTAGGCGTCTGCTCACGTGTCTGGCCACAGCCCGTGCACGCGCTCCTTCTCGACGACCGGTCCGTGGACGTTGCCCGCCGTGGCCGCCTCGTCGGTGCGGGTGAGGGCCACGAGCTTGAACAGCGGCCCCACCATGGCGTCGTAGAGGAAGGGCAGCAGGCGGAAGCCGCTGACGATCACCGGGTTCGTCGGGCCGACCGGAACCGACACGTGGTTGCGCGGGTGGTCGAGCAGCCCGACGATCGAGGCCGCGGTGCGTTCGGGCTGCAGCACCGGTACCGGCGGGCGGGCCGCTTTCCCCGTGTAATTGGCCGCCTGCCGGTAGATCGGGGTGTTCGTGCTGCCCGGGCTGACGATGCAGACCCGGACGTCGCGCGCGTCGCGGGTCTCCTGCTGCAGGGTGCGGGCGACGGCCCGCTGGCCCCACTTGGCCGTCGAGTACGCGCCCATGCTCGGCACGGTGACCGAGCCGAGCAGCGAGTTGACGATCACCAGCGTTCCGTACCCCTGGGTACGGAACTGCGGCACGAACACCCGTCCGACGTTGGCCGTGCCGTGGATGGCGGTGTCGACGACGGTGCGGAAGATGTCGCTCGGCACGTCCTCGACGGTGCCGTAGGCCATCACGGTGCCGGTGTGCACCACGGCGTCGACCCGGCCGAAGGCGTCGAGTGTCTCGGCGAGCAGGCGCCGCACGTCGTCCTCGTTCAGCAGATCGCCCGCCACGCAGCGGACCTCCTCGGCGCCGGCCGTCCGGCACGCCTCGGCGGCGGTGTCGAGCGCGCCCGAGCGTCGGGCGGACAGCACCAGCCGGGCGCCGTCGCGCGCCAGTCGCAGCGCGGTGGCCAGCCCGATGCCGCTCGACGCGCCGGCCACCACCACGACGCGGTCGCTCACGGCTGCAGCACGACCTTGATGCAGCCGTCGTTCTTGTCGCGGAACATTTCGTACGCGCCGGCGGCCTCGGCCAGCGGCAGGTGGTGGGTGGTGAGGTCCAGTGTGCCCAGCGGGTCCGCGGGATCGAGGACGAGCGGCAGGATGTCGTCGGTCCAGCGGCGCACGTGCGCCTGGCCCATGCGCAGCTGGATGCCGCGGTCGAACATCTCCATCATCGGCAACGGGTCGACCTCGCCGCCGTAGACACCGCTGATCGACACCGTGCCGCCGCGGCGCACGCCCTTGATCGCGCCCAGCAGCGCGTCGATGCGGTCGACCGCCACCTTGTCGGTGATCTTCTGCGCGATGGGGTCGGGCAGCAGCCCGGTGGCTTTCTGGCCGAGCGAAGCGATCTTGCCGCCCGGCGCGCCGCCGTGGGCCTCCATGCCGACCGCGTCGATGGTCGCGTCGGCGCCGCGCCCGTCAGTGAGGGCGATGACGGCCTCGGAGATGTCGTCGACCTTGGACAGGTCGAGCGGCTCGGCGCCGTACTTGTCGGCGAGCGCGAGCCGCTCGGGCACCGAGTCGATGGCGATGACCCGGCCGGCACCGAGGTGCTTGGCGATGCGCACGGCCATCTGCCCGATCGGGCCCAGGCCGAATACCGCGACCGTCCCCCCGGGCGGCGGGTCGGCGTAGGCGACGGCCTGCCAGGCGGTGGGCAACACGTCGGACAGGAACAGGAACTGCTCGTCGGGGGTGCCCTCGGGCACCTTGATCGGGCCGAACTGCGCCTGCGGCACGCGCAGGTACTCGCTCTGCCCGCCGGGCACCGAGCCGTAGAGCGAGGTGTAGCCGAACAGGCTGGCGCCCTTGCCCTCGCTCACGACCTGGGTGGTCTCGCACTGGGCGAACAGCTTGCGCTCACACATCCAGCAGTGGCCGCAGGAGATATTGAAGGGCACCACGACCCGGTCGCCGGGCTTGATGTGACTGACCTCGCTGCCGACCTCCTCCACTACGCCCATGGCCTCGTGGCCCAGGACGTCGCCCGGCTTGAGGTAGGGCCCGAGGACGCCGTAGAGGTGCAGGTCCGAACCGCAGATCGCCGTCGAGGTGACTCTGATGACCGCGTCCGTGGGTTGCTCGATCGTCGGATCTGCGACGTCGGTGACCTCGACGTGCTGGTTGCCCTGCCAGGTAAGTGCTTTCATGACGGCTCCTCGACACACGGCTGCGCCCTGGTTTGACCGCCACGTACAACGTGCCCGGGAGGTGCGACGAGGAATCACGCTCCGGCATTGGGCATGCTCAGGGACAGCACGCGTTGAGCAACCAGCGCAGTGATCCGCTGATCGGAGCCGATGTGGCCACCGTTGACCGACGAGTGCAGGCCTCCCGCGACCGCGTCTGGGACGTCCTGTGCGAGGGCTGGACCTACTCGAACTGGGTGGTCGGCACGTCGCACATGCGCGCCGTCGAGCGGGAATGGCCCGGCGTCGGGTCGCGACTGTTCCACGCCTCGGGCGTCTGGCCGTTGGTCACCCGCGACGAGACCCAGGTGGAGCAGTCGGTGCCGGCCACCACGTTGACGCTCATCGCCCGCGGCCGGCCCTTCGGAGAGGCGCGCGTGAGGATCGAGCTCGCCGACGGCGGCGCCGACGGGTGCACGATCACGATGCACGAGACGCCGGTCAGCGGTCCCGGCAAGTGGCTGCACAACCCGGCCACCGAGGCGCTGCTGATCCGTCGCAACGTTGAGGCGCTCGACCGATTGGCCGCGCTCGTCGAGGCCCGCACCGCACCGCAGGACTGAGCCCGTCGTCGACCCGCCAGAGCCGGGGCGGACGTCAGGGCGCGGGCTCATCGTGGACTGAACGGCTCGGCCAGCTCGCGGACCGCGGCGTGCAGTGCGGCACGCACGGCGACCACGGATGGCCGGCCGGTGGTCGAGCGGCGGGCGGCCGTGAAGACGGTGCGCTGCGGAGTGCCGGGCAGGTCGATGACCCGCACGGGGGGGTCCCGGCCCTGCCAGAGCAGGTCCGGGATGAGCGCGACCGCGTTTCCCGACCGGATCAGCGCCGCGTGGGCCTGCAGGTCGGCCGTCTCGAACCGGACGTCGGGCTCGAAGCCGGCGCGCCGGCAGGCCTGCTCGGCGAAGTGCCGGGAGGCCGCGCCGCGCTGCTCGACGACCCAGGGCAGGCCGGCGGTGTCGGCGATCGACCTGACCGCCGTCCAGCGGCGGGGGACGGCCAGCCGGATCGTGTCGTGCGTCAGCACCACCCGGTCCAGGTCGGGATGCCAGGCCGCGGCGTGGCCGGGGTACTGCTCGGCGACCACCAGGTCGAAGTCCCGCGCGAAGGTCTCCAGCAGCGCGGTCTCCGGCTCACGCTGGACGAGCGTCACCCGCAACCGGGGGTGCTGGCCGCGCAGCACTCGCAGCATCGGCACCATCAGGGCCAGCGCGGCGGACTGGAAGCTCGCGATGCGCACCGTGCCGGTCGCCTCGTCGAGCGAGGCGAGCAGGTCGGACTCCGCGAGTTCGAGGCGGTCGAGGATCGCGGTGGTGTGCTCGACGAGCAGCTCGCCCTGCGGGGTCAGCTGTAGGCCCCGCCCGGCGCGCTGCAGCAGCGGGTGGCCGACCTCCTTCTCGAGCTGGCTGAGCTGCTGCGAGACCGCCGACGGGCTCAGGTGCAGTGCCGAGGCGACCGCGGCGAGGGTGCCGCGGACCTGCACCTCGCGCAGCAGCCGTAGCCGACGGACGTCCAGCACCGGGCCTCCTCGTCGACGGTGACACTCATCAGCTGATCTGACGGGTATTCGTCAGAAATCATCGCTTTACCTGACGGTTCGTCCGGGCTGACACTAGACCGATGAGCGCGGCGACAACACCCACCACTGCTCCCGACGACCTGGGAGAGCTCGAACCCGACGTCGTGGCCACCGTGCGCCGCTGGCTTGACGTCTCGGCCACGATCCCGCCCGACCGCGCCGCGACGCAGCTCGCGGGCATGCTGCAGGACGAGCGCGGCCTGGCCTTCACCGTCGGGTTCGTCGACGGCGTCATCCGCCCGGAGGACCCGCGGGTCGCGGCGCGCACGTTCGCCCGCCTCGCCCGCCGCGTGCCGCGGTTCCTGCCGCTGCACCTGCGCGCCGCCGTCCGGCTCGGAGCCCTCGTCGGCCTCGTCGCACCCGGCCTGGTCATCCCGCTCGTGCGCCGCGTCCTGCGGCGCATGGTGGGCCATCTCGTCGTCGACGCCCGGACCCGACCGCTGACCCGGGCGATCCGCAGGCTGCGGTCCGACGGCGCGAGCCTCAACCTGAACCTGCTGGGCGAGGCGGTGCTCGGCGAGCGGGAGGCCGCCCGACGCCTGCAGGGCACGCAACGCCTGCTGGCCCGCAGCGACGTCGACTACGTGTCGATCAAGGTGTCCGCCACGGTCGCGCCGCACAGCGCCTGGGCGTTCGACGAGGCGGTCGAGCACATCGTCGGGTCGCTGACCCCGCTGTTCGGCATCGCGGCGACGGCCGAGCCGCGCAAATTCATCAACCTGGACAGGGAGGAGTACCGCGACCTCGAGCTGACCGTCGCGGTCTTCACCACGCTGCTCGACCAGCCGCAGTTCCGCCACCTGCACGCCGGCATCGTGCTGCAGGCCTACCTGCCCGACACGCTCGCCCAGCTCATCCGGCTGCAGGACTGGGCGGCCCGCCGCGTGGCCGGCGGGGGCGCCCCGGTGAAGGTGCGCGTGGTGAAGGGCGCAAACCTGCCGATGGAGCGGGTCGAGGCAGCCGTGCACGACTGGCCGCTGGCCACCTGGCACAGCAAGCAGGACACCGACACCAACTACAAGCGCTTGCTCGACTACGCGTTGCATCCCGAACGCACCGCCAACGTCCGCATCGGTGTCGCCGGGCACAACCTGTTCGACATCGCCTTCGCCTGGCACCTCGCCCAGCGGCGCGGAGCGAGCGAGGGCGTCGACTTCGAGATGCTGCTCGGCATGGCGGCCGGGCAGGCCGAGGCGGTGCGTCGCGACGTCGGCGCGCTGCTGCTGTACACGCCGGTGGTGCACCCTCGCGAGTTCGACGTCGCCATCGCCTACCTCGTGCGCCGCCTCGAGGAGGGCGCGAGCCCCGACAACTTCATGTCGGCCGTCTTCGACCTGCACGGCGACGACGCGCTGTTCGAGCGCGAGCACGCCCGGTTCTCGGCCTCGCTCGCCGCGCTGGACCGCGCCGTCCCGGCGCCGCACCGCAACCAGGACCGCACCGCACCGGTTCCGGACGCGCCGCGCAACGGGTTCGCCAACACCGCTGACACCGACCCGTCGATCCGGGCGAACGAGCGGTGGGGCCGCGAGATCCTGGCCCGCGTCGCGACCAGCCGGGTGGGCGTCGAGCTCGTCGCCGCCGCCACCGTGACCGACCCGGTCGCCCTCGACGCGGAGCTGGCCGGCGCAGTCGCGGCGGCGCCGTCCTGGTCAGCACGCAGCGGTGCCGAGCGGGGCACGGTGCTGCGCCGCGCGGCCGTCGAGCTCGAGCGCCGCCGCGCGCAGCTGATCGAGGTCATGGCCGCCGAGTGCGGCAAGACGATCGACCAGGCCGACCCGGAGGTCTCCGAGGCGATCGACTTCGCCAACTACTACGCGGTGCTGGCCGAGGAGCTCGACCAGGTCGACGGCGCGGTGCACCACGCGGTTGCCCTGACCCTGGTGACCCCGCCGTGGAACTTCCCGGTCGCGATTGCGACCGGGTCGACGCTCGCCCCGCTCGCCGCCGGCTCGCCCGTCATCGTCAAGCCGGCGCCGCAGGCCCAGCGCTGCGCGGCGGTCCTGATCGACGCGCTGCACGCCGCGGGCGTACCGGCCGACGTCCTGCGCCTGGTCGTCGTCGACGAGGGCGAGCTCGGGCGCGCCCTGGTGGCCGACCCCCGGATCGAGCGGCTGATCCTGACCGGCGCCTACGAGACCGCCGAGCTGTTCCGCTCGTTCCGTCCCGACCTGCCGCTGCTCGCCGAGACCAGCGGCAAGAACGCGATCGTGGTGACGCCCAGCGCCGACCTCGACCTCGCGGTGAAGGACGTCGTCGCCTCCGCGTTCGGCCATGCGGGACAGAAGTGCTCGGCGGCCTCGCTGGTCATCCTCGTGGGCTCCGTCGCGACGTCGGCGCGTTTCCGCAGCCAGCTGCTCGATGCCGTCACGTCACTGCAGGTCGGCTTCCCGGCCGACGCGACGGCCCGGATGGGCCCGCTGGTCGAGCCCGCGTCCGGCAAGCTGCTGGACGCGCTGACCCACCTCGAACCGGGCGAGCGCTGGCTGGTCGAGCCCCGCCGGCTCGACGACGAGGGCCGGCTCTGGTCGCCCGGCGTCAAGGACTGCGTGGCCGCCGGCTCCGCGTTCCACCGGATCGAGTACTTCGGCCCGGTTCTGGGTGTCATGACCGCGGCGACGCTCGCCGAGGCCGTCGAGCTGCAGAACGCGGTGGCCTACGGGCTGACCGCCGGTCTGCACTCGCTCGACACCGCGGAACTCGAGTTCTGGCTCGACCGCGTCGAGGCCGGCAACCTCTACGTCAACCGCGGCATCACCGGCGCGATCGTGCGCCGACAGCCCTTCGGCGGGTGGAAACGCTCGGCGGTCGGCGCGGGCACCAAGGCCGGCGGCCCCAACTACCTCCTCGGGCTGTCGGACTGGACCAGCGCGCCGGCGCGCAGCACCGCCGACCTCGACCGCCGCCAGCGTCGCCTGCTCGCCGCCGTCCAGCAGGAGGGTCTGCCGGGTGCTGACGCCCTCGAACGGGCTTTGCGCAGCGACGCGGCGGCGTGGGCCGACGAGTTCGGCGCGGTGCGCGACGTGTCGCAACTCGGCGTCGAGCGCAACGTCCTGCGCTACCGGCCGCACCCCGTGCTCGTCCGGCACGCCGGCGGGCCGACCACCGACGCCGTCCGGGTCGCGGCGGCGGGCGTGCGGGCCGGGGCCGAGGTGACGCTGTCGACCCCGGTCGCGCTGCCCGCCGCGGTGGCCGGGGCCCTCGCCGCCGACGGCGTGCTGCTGTCGGTCCAGGACGACACCGCGTGGTGCGCGGCGCTGGCCGCACTCGACGGCGGGCGGGTGCGGCTCGTCGGCGCACCGGCGGCCTGCGTCACCGCTGCCGTCGACGGACGCCCCGACGTCGCCGTCCACGCCCAGCCCGTGACCGAGAGCGGCCGCATCGAGCTGCTGCCCTTCCTGCGCGAGCAGGCGGTCAGCATCACGGCCCACCGCTTCGGCACGCCCGACCACCTCTCGGCGGAGATCCTGCGCGAGACACCGACCGTCAGCTGAACGGCGCCGGGTCGCCGGCACCGACGCGGACGATCTCGGGCGCACCGCTGGACAGGTCCACGACGGTCGTCGGTTCGGTGCCGCACTCGCCGGAGTCCAGGACGGCGTCGAGTTCGGTGTCGAAGCGGTCCTTGATCGTCCAGCCGTCGGTCATCGGCTCGTTCTCGCCCGGGACGAGCAGCGTGCTCGACACCAGCGGCGTGCCGAGCTCGCGGACCAGCGCGTGGACCACCGGGTGCTTCGGCAGCCGCACCCCGACCGTGCGCTTCTTCGGGTGGGCCAGCCGCTTGGGCACCTCGCGGGTGGCGGGCAGGATGAACGTGTACGGCCCCGGGGTGACGGCCTTGATGCTGCGGAAGGCCGCGTTGTTCAACTGGACGAACTCGCCGAGCTGGGCGAAGTCCGAGCACACCAGCGTGAAGTGATGATGCTCGTCGAGGTGCCGGAGCCCGCGCACCCGCTCGGCGCCCGTGCGGCTGCCCATCTCGAAGCCCAGCGCGTAGCACGAGTCGGTGGGGTAGGCGATCAGCGCGTCGTCGCGCAACAGGGCGACGGCCTGGGCGATCAGCCGCGGTTGCGGGTCCTGCGGGTGGACGTCCAGGTACCGCGCCATGCCGATCAGGGTAGGCGACGACGAACGGCCGGGCCGCCCGCGAGGGCGACCCGGCCGTCGGGGCCGGTTGCGGTCAGCCGACCTTGACGTCGTACCGGTCGGCGTCCATGACCTGGTGCCACGCAGCGACGAAGTCGCGCACGAACTTGTCCTTGGCGTCGTCGCTGGCGTAGACCTCGGCGACGGCCCGCAGCTCGGAGTTCGAGCCGAACAGCAGGTCGACCCGGCTGCCCGTCCACACGACCTGACCTGAGGCGTCGCGGCCCTCGAAGTTCTCCGCGGACTCGTCCGTCGGCGCCCACGTGACGCCCATATCGAGCAGATTCACGAAGAAGTCGTTGGTCAGCGTGCCGGGCCGGGTGGTGAGCACTCCCCGCGACGAGCCGTCGTAGTTCGCACCCAGCACCCGCAGGCCGCCGACGAGCACGGTCATCTGCGGCGCGTTGAGGTCGAGCAGGTTGGCGCGGTCGACGAGCAGGTACTCGGCCGGCAGTCGCTGGCCCTTGCCGACGTAGTTGCGGAAGCCGTCGGAGGTGGGCTCGAGAGCGGCGAACGACTCGACGTCGGTCTGCTCCTGCGACGCGTCGGTGCGACCCGGCGTGAACGGCACCGTGATGTCGAGGGCGGCGTCCTTCGCGGCCTTCTCGATCGCGGCCGCGCCGCCGAGCACGATGACGTCGGCGAGCGAGACGGGCTTGCCGAACGCCTCCTTGACCGAGCTGAGCGTGCGCAGGACCTGCGCGAGCTCGTCGGGGTTGTTGACCTCCCAGCCGCTCTGCGGCTCGAGACGGATGCGAGCACCGTTGGCGCCGCCGCGTTTGTCGCTGCCGCGGTAGGAGAACGCCGACGCCCAGGCCGTGGTGACCAGCTGCGACACGGACAGGCCCGAGTCGAGGATCTGCTGCTTCAGCGCGGCGATGTCGTCGGTACCGAGGAGCTCGTGGTCGAGCGCCGGGAGGGGGTCCTGCCAGAGCAGTTCCTCCTGCGGTACGAGCGGGCCGAGGTAGCGCTCGATCGGGCCCATGTCGCGGTGCGTCAGCTTGTACCAGGCGCGGGCGAACGCGTCGGCGAACTCGTCGGGGTTCGCGAGGAAGCGCCGGGTGATCTGCTCGTAGGACGGGTCGACGCGCAGCGCGAGGTCGGTGGTCAGCATCGTCGGCGGACGCTTGTTCGGGGTGCCGTCGGGGTCGGGCACGGTGTTCGCGCCGGCGCCGCCCTTCGGCTGCCACTGGTTCGCGCCGGCGGGGCTCTTGGTGAGCTCCCACTCGTAGGCGTAGAGGTTCTCGAGGTAGCTCATGTCCCACTGCGTCGGGGTCGCGTTCCAGGTGACCTCGAGGCCGCTGGTGATGACGTCGCCGAGCTTGCCGCTGCGGTAACCCTGCTTCCAGCCGAAGCCCTGCTGCTCGAGCGGGGCGCCCTCGGGCTCGGGGCCGACGAACTGCTCCGGGTCGGCGGCACCATGGGTCTTGCCGAAGGTGTGGCCACCGGCGATCAGGGCCACGGTCTCCTCGTCGTTCATGGCCATCCGGGCGAACGTCTCGCGAATGTCGCGGGCCGAGCCGAGCGGGTCGGGCTGGCCGTTCGGGCCCTCGGGGTTGACGTAGATCAGGCCCATTTGCACGGCGGCGAGCGGGTTCTCCAGCTCGCGGTCACCGGTGTAGCGGTCGTCGCCGAGCCAGGTCTCCTCGGGGCCCCAGTAGACGTCCTCGTCGGGCTCCCAGCGGTCCTCGCGGCCGCCGGCGAAGCCGAACGTCTCGAAGCCCATCGACTCGAGCGCGACGTTGCCGGTGAAGACGATGAGGTCGGCCCAGGACAGCGAGCGGCCGTACTTCTGCTTGACCGGCCAGAGCAGGCGACGGGCCTTGTCGAGGTTGCCGTTGTCGGGCCAGCTGTTCAGCGGCGCGAAGCGCTGCATGCCCGAGCCGGCGCCGCCCCGGCCGTCGCGGATGCGGTAGGTGCCGGCGCTGTGCCACGCCATGCGGATGAAGAACGGGCCGTAGTGCCCGAAGTCCGCCGGCCACCAGTCCTGCGAGTCCGTCATGACGGCCTCGATGTCGGCCTTGAGCTCGGCCAGGTCGACGGTGGAGAACGCCTTCGCGTAATCGAAGTCCGGGTCCATCGGGTCGGAGGCCGAGGTGTGCTTGCGCAGCACCTTCAGGTTCAGCTGGTTGGGCCACCAGTCCTGGTTGCTGCCGCCCTCGACGGGGTACTTGCGGCGGTTGTGCGCGACCGGACACTGCCCCTCGCCCTGGTTGTGCTGCGGCTCGTTCATCTCGCCGACTTCGGCGTCTGGCTTGGTGGTGTCGGACACGGGCTTTCCCTTCCGGGGCTGTGGTTCAGCCGATTGGGCCTGCATTTCGGGGCCTGCGTAGTCGGGCTGGCGGCGCCACCGCAGTCTTGCCTAGTTTCTTGAACGAATCAAGTCTTTCCCGGGCGCGTCAGGGCCCGCCCCGCCAGTGGTCGATGCGGCGGTGGTCGGGGGAGAAACCGTGCTCGACGCCCCAGAGCACGGCCTGCGTCCGGCTCTGGACGTCGATCTTGCGGTAGACGCTGCGGATGTAGGACTTCACGGTGTTCGGACTCAGGTAGGTGAGTCGTGCGACGTCGGCATTGCTCTTGCCCTGGGTGATCAGCGCAAGGATCTCGGCCTCGCGGTCGGTCAGACCGTGCGTGCGCCCGGGCCAGTCCAGGCCCGGCGACGAGCGGGCCCGGCCGGGGGAGTCGTTGAACACCGTCTCGCCGGCGTGCACCGCCTCGAGCGCGTCGACGAGCGCCGGCGCGGGCAGCGTCTTGGACAGGTAGCCGTGCGCCCCTCGGCGGCGCGCGCTGTCGACGAGGTGCGGGTCGAAGTTCCACGTGTAGATGACTACTCGGGTCGCCTTGTCGCTGTTGACCAGCACCTCGATCTCGTCGTGGTCGGCCTCGGGCTGGGCGAACGAGTCGTACAGCGCGATGTCGACGGCGTCGTCGAGCGGTTCGTTGGCGTCGATCTCGGCCACCAGCACCCGGTCGCGGTAGGGGTCGAGCATGCTCGCGACGCCGGTGAGCACCACGTCGTAGTCGTCGATCAGCGCGATCAGTATCGGCGGCTGCGAGGTGGGCATGCTGTCGACGTTAACCCCCTTTGGGGTGTGTTTCACCAGCCCTAGGGGTGCAACGCTCAGGTCACCGGGCCGCAGACATCGCCGGCCATCGCCAGGCACCGCACAGGTGTGCCTCGTCATAAGGAGCTTCCATGCTCGGATTCATCGTCTCCCTCATCGTCGTCGGTCTCATCGCCGGCGCCGTCGCCCGGCTGCTCGTCCCCGGCAAGCAGGACATCGGCGTCCTGATGACCATCGTGCTGGGCATCGTCGGATCCTTCATCGGTGGCTTCCTCGGCTACGTGATCTTTCACAAGGACTCCTCGAGCGGCTTCTTCCAGCCCGCCGGCCTCGTCGGCTCGATCATCGGGGCCGTCATCGCCCTGCTCGTCTACACCCGCATGGGCAAGAGCCACACCGTCCGCCGCTGAGTTCGACTGACGTGATGTGCCCGGGGTTCGATCCCGGCCGCCGGGGGTAGACCACGGGCACATGCTCAACGACGAGAGGACGTCAACCATGAGTGGCATCGACAAGCTGAAGAACGCCGCCGAGAACGCAGGCGGCAAGGCGAAGGAAGCCGCCGGCAAGGGCACCGGCAACAAGGACCTCGAGGCCGAGGGCCACAAGGACCAGGCCAAGTCCAACCTGAAGGACGCCGGCGAGAACGTGAAGGACGCCTTCAAGAGCTAGC
>CAZZZE010000023.1:5463-16651 GCA_964658365.1 uncultured Jatrophihabitantaceae bacterium | reverse complement strand
TGCTGATGGAGGTCATCGAGCACGTCGACCCACCCCGTCTCGGTGCACTGGAGCGGGCTGTGTTCGGCCACGCCTCGCCCAGAACGGTGATCGTGACGACACCAAATGTCGAGTACAACGTGCGCTTCGAGACCCTGCCCTCGGGCGCAAGACGGCACCGCGATCACCGCTTCGAATGGACCCGCGCCGAGTTCCGCGGCTGGGCCGATCGGGTCGCGGCCGAACACCACTACACGGCCCGTTACCTGCCGGTCGGGACCGACGACGCCGAGGTCGGGCCCCCGACGCAGATGGCCGTCTTCACGAAGGATTCCGCAAGAGAAGAGCAGCGCGCATGAGTCGGGAACTGGCGGTGCCCGAACTCAGCCTTGTCGTGCTGGTCGGTGTCAGCGGGTCGGGGAAGTCCACGTTCGGTCGCGCGAACTTCAAGCCCACCGAGGTGATCTCTTCGGACTTCTGCCGCGGCATCGTCTCTGATGACGAGAACGACCAGGCAGCTACGCCCCAGGCCTTCGAGCTGCTGAACTACATCGTCGGTCTGCGCCTGGCGGCCGGCCGGCTGACCGTGGTCGATGCCACCAACGTCCAGCCCGACGCCCGTAAGAAGCTCGTGGCCCTGGCCCGCGAGCACGACGTGTTGCCCGTCGCGATCGTGCTGGACATGCCCGAGCGGCTCTGCCTGGAACGCAACGCCGGCCGCCCGGACCGCGACTTCGGCGCCCACGTCGTCCGCCGCCAGCGCGACCAGCTGCGCCGCGGACTCAGGGGCTTGCAGCGTGAAGGATTCCGCACGGTGCACGTCCTGACGAGCCCGGCCGAGGTCGCCAACGCCGTTGTCACCCGTACACGCCTCTACAACGACCTACGGCACGAGACCGGACCGTTCGATGTCATCGGCGACATCCACGGCTGCCGCGCCGAACTCGAAAACCTGCTCGTCGGACTCGGCTACACCGTCATCCGCGACGAGCACGGCCGCGCCGTCGGCGCCCATCAGCACGGCCGCCGCGCGGTCTTCGTCGGCGACCTCGTCGACCGCGGCCCGGACACACCCGGGGTGCTGCGGCTGGTGATGGGCATGGTCGCAGCCGGCGACGCCCTGTGCGTCCCCGGTAACCACGAGAACAAGCTGCTGCGTGCGCTGCGTGGGCGCAAGGTCCAGGTCACCCACGGGCTGGCCGAGTCGCTGGAACAGCTCGACGCAGAATCGGCAGAGTTCCGCGCGGCCGTCGAAAAGTTCCTCGACGGGCTGATCAGCCACTACGTCTTCGACGGCGGGAACCTCGCGGTGTCCCACGCCGGCATCCTCGAGCGTTACCAGGGCCGGGCCTCCGGGCGAGTCCGCGAGTTCTGTCTGTACGGCCAGACCACCGGCGAGACCGACGAGTACGGGCTCCCGGTCCGCTACCCCTGGGCGCAGGAGTACCGCGGAAAGGCCATGGTGCTCTACGGCCACACTCCGGTGCCGACACCGGAATGGATTAACAACACCCTGTGCCTGGACACCGGCTGTGTCTTCGGCGGCCGCCTCACTGCGCTGCGCTACCCCGAGCGCGAGATCATCTCGGTGCCGGCAGAGCAGGTCTACTACGAGCCGGCCAAACCGTTCCCGGCCAACTCCGACGCCCTCGCCGGCCCGACGCGGCGGGAGCCCGAAGTCCTCGACATCACCGACGTCACCGGAAGCCGGGTCATTGAAACGGCCTATCAGAAGCGGATCGGCGTGCGGGAGGAAAACGCCGCTGCTGCCCTGGAGGTGATGAGCAGGTTCGCGACCGACCCGAGGTGGCTCCTGTACTTGCCGCCGACCATGAGCCCGGTCGCCACCTCGAGCCGCCCGGACTTGCTCGAGCACCCTGAGCAGGCATTCGAGGCATTTCGCGCCGAGGGGGTCGACGCCGTCGTGTGCGAGGAGAAGCACATGGGCTCACGTGCCGTCGTGCTCGTGTGCCGCGACCTGGATAGTGCACGCGCACGGTTCGGCGCACCGGGTGAGGCGATCGGTTCGATGTGGACTCGCACCGGCCGTCCTTTCTTCGACGTCGATCTGACCCGTGAGCTGCTGGCCGGGCTGCGCGATGGGGTGGAACGAGCCGGGCTGTTCGAGGCCCTCGACACTTCCTGGGTTCTGCTCGACGCCGAATTGCTGCCGTGGAGCGTCAAGGCCGAGCAGTTGCTGCGCGACCAGTACGCCGCCGTCGGGGCGGCCGCCAGGGCGTCCCTGCCTGCGGCGGTGTCAGCACTCGAGCAGGCGGCCGCCTCCGGGGTCGATGTCACCGACCTCCTGACGCGTACCCGGTCGCGTCTTGGCAACGCGGAGGCATTCACGGCCGCTTACCGGCGTTACTGCTGGCCCATCGAAGGGCTCACGGGCGTTCGACTCGCCCCGTTCCAGCTGTTGGCCACCGAAGGTGCGACGTATCAGGAGCGTCCGCACACCTTCCACCTCGACATCGCCGACCAACTCGTTGCCGCAACGCCGGAGCTGGTCGCCACCACTCGGCGGTTGTTCATCGACACCACCGACCCCACCTCGACAACGAAGGGCACGACCTGGTGGGAAGAACTCACCGCTGCCGGGGGTGAAGGCATGGTCGTCAAGCCGGCGGCAAACCTAACCCGGGGCCGGAAGGGGCTGGCGCAGCCCGGCTTGAAGGTCCGCGGCCCGGAGTATCTGCGCATCATCTACGGACCTGACTACACCGAACCGGACAATATGTCGCGACTGCGGCAGCGCCACCTCGGGCATAAGCGGTCTCTCGCGCTCCGCGAATACGCCCTTGGGTTGGAGGCTCTCGACCGGGTCGCCCGCGGCGAACCCCTGTGGCGCATCCACGAGTGCGTCTTCGCCGTCCTCGCCCTCGAATCCGAGCCGGTCGACCCGAGGCTGTAGAAATCACAGCCGGCGGACGGTCTCCCAGCATCGTCGCAAGCATCCTGATGCCTGACCACGAAGTGAGCCTTACCGCAACCTCAGGCGCCCTGTCGACGCCGCTCGCCGCCGCAGCAAGGGAGGCTCCGCGACGCCCGCCATCAGTTGCCTTCTTCGGCGGAACGCGCCCGACTCGCGGGTAGAGCATCGTCGACCTCGCCGTGGTCGGCGGCGCCGTCAGGTCTTGAGGCCGGGCAGCGGGACGGGGGTCTTGCGACGCTTACGACGCAGGGTGATGCGCCGGCTGCCGTCGAGGTACTTGACCACCCGGGCGAGTTCCCAGCCGCCGAACTCGGCGTGCAGCGACAGCTGGGCGGCGGCGTTGAGCCGCGTGACGTCGGACGGGATGCGCAGCGGCGCGTACTCCCATTCGGGCTCGGCGGTCTCGGTGTTCATCGCCTCCATTGAACGCCACCGAGCCGGGGCGCACCAGCAAGCGACGCGCGTCAGCCGCCGAAGCGCATCCGGAAGTCGCGCTGGGAGAAGCTCACGAGCGGACGGTGACCGGCGAGGAACCCCAGCGGACCGGCCGGGTCGGCGGTGAACCACGCCCGGGAGAGCGCTGCTCGGGCCCTGGTGCGCACCGGGCTCAGGGTGGCGCGGCCGGCGAGCGTCTGCGCGACGCGGTAACGCGTCGGCACAGCGACTGGCAGGGTGGCGCGCGGGCGGACGAGCCCGGTGGCGATGGGGCCCTCCTCGTCCCGAGCGGCGAAAGAGGTGCCGCCGAAGCCGTCGGGCGCGACGTCGAAGGTGGCCAGCTCCTTCGGAATGCCCCACAGCGCCCGGCCGCCGGCGCGCGAGCTCTCGCTGTCGACCCAGATGCGCACGATGTGGGGCATCAGCCGCCACCCGCGCCGCACGAGCACGGTCGCCATCAGCTCGCGGTAGTCGAGCACGCCGCTCGGCTCGTAGACGACCCACGCCGTGCCCACAACGGCGCGACCCCGAACCCGCACCGGCTGGCAGCCGGGCGGCAGTTCGAGGGGCAGGTCGGCCAGGGGGACGAGGAAGGTCGAGGCGTGCAGTTGGCCGCGCAGCTCCCATGGCTCGGGCGGGTAGCTGCTCATGACTCGACATACTCGCGCAACAGCGTGATGAGCCGCGTGCGGCGGGGCAGCGCACCGACCTGGCGCACGGCGCGGGCGACCGCGGGGCCGGCGGCGTGCACGATCGACAGGTGCCGCTGGGCGCGGGTCAGGGCCGTGTAGACGAGCGGGCGCGACATTATCATCCCGGCCTCGGGGGGCAGCACCACGACCACGGCGGGGAACTCCGAGCCCTGCGCGCGGTGCACCGTGATCGCCCAGCCATGCAGCAGGTCGCCGAGCGCCTTGCCCTTGATCGTCGCCGGCCCCGATGCGAACGTCACGGTCACGGCCCCGTCGCCCGACACGTCGTCGACCACGCCCACCTCGCCGTTGGCGTAGCCGTTCGGCTCGGCCTCGAGGTGGTTGGCGGTAGCCACCACCCGGTCGCCCGGGTCGAAGCGCCGCTTGCCGGTGCCCGGGTTCAGCGCCGCCTTCAGCGCAGCGTTGAGCGCCTGGGTGCCGGCACCGCCGCGGTGCACGGGCGTGACGACCTGCACCTGCCCGGCCGGGATGGACAGCGCCCGCGGGATCGAGTCGGTGACCAGCTGCACCACCCGGTGCGCAGCCTCGGCCGATCCGCGCGACGGGACGATGACTACCTCGTGCGTGGGGTCGTCGATCGCGGCCAGCTCGCCGGTCCGCACCGCCGCGGCGAGCCGGGCGATGGTGCCGCCCTCGGCCTGCCGGTAGAGCGTGGTGAGCTCGGTGACCGGCACGACGCCTGCGTCGATGAGGTCGCCGAGCACCCGGCCGGGACCGATCGAGGGCAGCTGCGCGGCGTCACCCACGAAGACGAGGTGAGTGGTGTCGGAGCACGCGGACAGCAGCGCGTCGGCCAGCTCGACGTCGAGCATGGACGCCTCGTCGACGACCACGACGTCCTCGTCCAGCGGCCAGTCCTCGCCGCGCGCGAAGCCGCCGTCGAAGCTGACCGCGTCGCCCGTCTGGCGCGGCTGCGCACCGAGCAGCCGGTGCAGAGTCGAGGCGGGGGAGTCGCACAGCTCCTCGAGCCGCTTGGCCGCCCGGCCGGTAGGCGCGGCGAGCGCGACGGATCGGCCCGCCGCTTCGGCCAACCGCACGAGCGTGGCGACGGTGCGACTCTTGCCGGTGCCGGGGCCGCCGGTCAGCACCGTCACGCCACCGCCCAGCGCGGCCGCGACCGCCGAGCGCTGGGCGTCGTCGAGATCGCTGAAGGCCTTGGCCCCGGGCGGGAAGTCGATCGGCTCGGCAGTGGCCATGAGGCGTGCGACGCCCTGCGCGACGCCGTCCTCGGCCTCGGCGTAGCGCGCGAGTCCTAGCAGCCCGTCGTCGGACTCGACGACGGTGGCCGCCTCGACCGCGGCGTCGATCGCGCCCTCGGCGTCGCCGGGGGAGAACTCGGCCAGCGCGGCGGCGACGTCGTCGCGGGTGTCGACGGTGTGCCCGTCGCGGGCCTGCCGGGCCAGTACCCAGCCGACGAGCGCGCGGGCCCGGCGCGGGTCGTCGCGCTGGACGCCGGGGATCGCGGCGCGGGCGACCCGGTCGGCCTCGGGCGGGGTGACGCCGTGGATGGCGAGCAGCCGCCACGGGTCGTCGCGGACGAGGCGCGGGGCGGGCGGCCCGTACATGTCGACGGCGCGCCCTGCGATACGCGCGTCGACGCCGGCGGGCACGAGCAACTCGGCCAGCTCGTAGGCAGGAGCCGCGGCGATGAACGACGAGAGCAGCCGCCCCGAGCGTTGCGGGCCGACCTTCGGCAGGGCTCGCAGCGCCGCGGCCGTGACGTCCTGGGGGCCGCGGATGCCGGCCTCGGCCAGCTCGCCGGCCAGCCGCTTGCCAAGCCCCGGCCACAGCCCCGCCTCGCAGAACGCGGCGAAGACGTCGGTCAGGACACGTTCCCGGTCGTGCGGACGGTCGGTGCCGACACGTCGTCGAGTGCGCTGCGGATCTCGGCGGGCAGGTCGAGGGTCTCCGACACCAGGGCCGCGGTCAGCTGTCCCAGGGTGCGGGCGCCCAGGATCGGCGCGGTGACTCCGGGGCGGTCGCGGACCCAGGCCAGCGCGATGGCGATCGGCGAGGTGGCCAGGCCCTCGGCGGCGGTGGCCACCGCTTCGACCACCCCGATGGTGGCCGGGTCGTCGAGGTCGGCCAGGTGCCGGCCGCCGAGCGCGGCGCGGGAGTCCGACGGGATGCCCCCGCGGTACTTGCCGGTCAGCGCGCCGCCGCCGAGCGGGGAGTAGGGCAGCACGCCGATGCCCAGCTCGGCACCCGCGGGGACGATCTCGCGCTCGGCCGAGCGGTCGAGCAGCGAGTAGCGCACCTGGTTCGACACGATCGGCGCGTAGCCGGGCTTGCCGGCCTGCAGGGTCGCCGCGTGCGCCATGCGCCAGCCCGAATAGTTCGAGACCCCGACGTAGCGGACCTTGCCCGAGGCCACCGCGGCGTCCAGGGCCGACAGCGTCTCCTCGGTCGGGACGGACGGGTCGGGGACGTGCACCTGCCAGAGGTCGAGGTGATCGACCCCGAGCCGGCGCAGCGAGACGTCGAGGTCGCGCAGCAGCTGCCCGCGCGAGCCGTCGATGCGCGGTTGCGCGTCGGCCCCGTCGTCGCCGGCGACGAAGCGGTGCCCGGCCTTCCCGGCGATCACGAGCTCCTCGCGCGGCACGACGTCGGCGACCAGCCCGCCGAGGATTTCCTCGGCCGCCCCGTCGGCGTAGCCGACCGCGGTGTCGACGAGGGTGCCCCCCGCATCGTGGAACGCGACGAGGATCGCGGCCGCCTCGTCGGCGTCGGTCTCGCGGCCCCAGCGCCAGGTGCCCAGGCCGAGGTGCGAGACCGTCAGACCGCTTCGGCCCACCGTGCGCTGCTTCACGCTGATGGAACCTACCGGCTCCGCGGGCCGTGCTTGCCCGGTGCCCGTCGCGGCGCATCGATAGGGTGGCGCGATGCGGTTGGGACTGAACGTCGGGTACTGGGGTCTGCGCGGTGATTCCGCGGACGACCTCGCCCTGGTGCACGAGGCCGAGCGGCTCGGCTTCGCCACGGTCTGGGTGGCCGAGGCCTACGGGTCGGACGCGGTGTCGGTGCTGTCGTGGATCGCGGCGCAGACGACGACGATCGACGTGGGCAGCGCCATCCTGCAGATCCCGGCGCGCACCCCCGCCATGACCGCAATGACCGCCGCGACGCTCGACACGCTTTCGCAGGGCCGGTTCCGGCTGGGTCTGGGGGTGAGCGGCCCCCAGGTGTCCGAGGGCTGGCACGGCGTCCGCTTCGCCAAGCCGCTGGCCCGCACCCGCGAGTACGTCGACATCGTCAACCTGGCCCTGTCGCGCCAACGCGTCGAGTATCACGGCAGCACCTACGAGCTGCCGTTGCCCGACGGCCCGGGCAAGGCACTGCACCTGATGCTGCACCCGGTGCGCGAGCACATTCCCCTCTACCTGGCCGCGATCGGGCCCCGGAACCTCGAGCTGTGTGGCGAGATCGCCGACGGCTGGCTGCCCGTGTTCTTCGCCACCGGCCACGTCGAGGACTCGGTCGAGCGCATCGCCGCCGGCCGTGCAAAGGTCGGCAAGGACATGACCGGCTTCGACATCGCACCCACCGTCCCGCTCGTGGTCGGCCCCGACGTCGCCGCCTGTGCCGACCCGGTGCGTCCGTACGCCTCGCTCTACCTCGGGGGCATGGGCAGCCGGGAGCAAAACTTCTACAACGCGCTCGCGACCCGCATGGGCTTCGGCGACGCCGCGGCCGAGGTGCAGGAGCGCTACCTGGCCAAGGACTATGCGGGCGCTGCGGCCGCGGTCCCGCACGAGTTCATCGACGCCACCTCGCTGCTCGGCCCGTCCGAGCGGATCGCAGAGCGGATGGCCGATTTCGCGACAGCGGGCGTCGGCACGCTGTCCGTCAGCCCCTACGGCGACACCGCCGAGGAACGCATTAACGGGCTGCGCGTGGCAGCCGAGGCCCTTGAGAAGTCCGGCGTCGGGACATGACCCTGCTGCAGGCGATCGTGTTGGGCATCGTCCAGGGCCTCACCGAGTTCCTGCCCATCTCGTCCACCGCGCACCTGCGGATCATCCCGGCGCTGTTCGGCTGGCACTTCTACGGCGGCACCACCAACGACCCGGGTGCGTCGTTCACGGCGATCATCCAGCTGGGCACGACGGTCGCTATCGTCGGCTACTTCTGGCGCGAGCTGCTGCAGGTCACCGTCGCCTGGTTCCGGGGGCTGCGGGACAAGTCGGTGCGCAGCTCGCTCGAGTACAAGCTGGGCTGGTACCTGATCCTCGCCACCGTCCCGGTCGGCGTCTTCGGGCTGGTGTTCAGCGACCAGATCAAGACCGGTGCCCGCAACCTGTGGGTCATCTCCGTCACGCTGATCGCGCTGGCCTTCGTCCTGCTCGCGGCCGAGAAGGTCGGTCGCCGTGAGCGCGAGGAGGAGGAGATCACGATCGTCGACGCCGCCTTCGTCGGCACCGCGCAGGCGCTCGCGCTCATCCCCGGCGCGTCGCGATCAGGAACCACCATCACCGCCGGGCTCTTCCGCGGGCTCACCCGCGAGGCCGCCGCCCGGTTCTCGTTCCTGCTGTCCATCCCGGCCGTCGTGCTCTCCGGCGGCTACGAGGCCATCAACCCAGGGACCAGCAAGACGCCGGGTGTGGGCCTCACCGGCGTGGCCGTCGTCTTCGCGTTCCTCGTCGGGCTCGCTTCGATCCACTGGCTGATGCGCTGGCTGTCCAACCACTCGACGTACGTCTTCATCTACTACCGCATCGCTCTCGGCGTGCTGCTGATCGTGCTGCTGTCCACCGGCGTCCTGGACGCAACGTGAGCACGGTCCTCCTCGTCCGGCACGGTCTGACGGCCATGACCGGGCCGGTGCTGGCCGGCCGCACACCCGACGTCCACCTCGACGAGCGCGGTGTGAAGCAGGCCGCGGCGGTGGCCGAGCGGATCGCCGCGGTGCCGCTGACCGCGATCGTCACCAGCCCGCTCGACCGCTGCCTCGAGACGTCGCAGGCCATCCTCGACGCGCAGCGCGCCGCCGGGCGTGAACCCGACTGGCACGTCGACGAGCGGATCATCGAGTGCGACTACGGCGACTGGACGGGCAAGCCGTTCAAGGAGCTGATGAAGCAGCCGATGTGGAAGGTCGTGCAGTCGCAGCCGTCCGCGGCGCAGTTCCCGGGTGGCGAGAAGCTCACCGACATGTCGGCGCGCGTCATCGAGGCCGTCCGCGACTGGGACTCCCGCCTCGACGACGACGCCGTCTGGGTGGCCTGCGCGCACGGCGACATCATCAAGGCGATCGTCGCCGACGCACTGGGCCTGCACCTGGACCAGTACCAGCGCCTGGTGCCCGACCCCTGCTCGGTATCGGTCATCCGCTACACCGAGACCCGGCCGTACGTGATCAAGGTCAACGACACCGGCAGCGACCTCGCCGGCTTCGCACCTCCCCGCAGGAAACGGCAGCGGCGTGCGAAGGCCCAGGACGCCACCATCGGCGGTGGCACCGGCGGCGGCTCGGTCTGAGCGGTGCCGGTCGGACGACGGCGCGACGCACACCGCAATCACGTCCCCGGGACGGGCGCGCCACGCGCCGACGTCCTAGGCTTGTCGCATCATGCGGCAGCTGTTCCTCTTCCACCGTCCGAACCGGTTCGTCACCGGTACCGTCGGCACGCCCGGCGAGCGCACCTTCTACCTGCAGGCCGTCGAGGGGCCGCGCGTCGTGTCGGTCGCGCTCGAGAAGCAGCAGGTCGAGGTCCTGGCCGATCGCCTCGAGCAGCTCCTCGACGAGATCGTCGAGCGCACCGGCACCGCGCTGCCGGCCGCCGACAGCGACACCGACGCGCTCTCCCAGCCCATCGACGAGGAGTTCCGCGTCGCGGCCATGGGGCTGGCCTGGGACGGTGATGCCGGGCTGGTCGTCATCGAGGCCCAGGCGCCGGCCGAGGAGCCCGAGATCGCCGAGGAGACCCTGCTCGAGGACGTCGAGGAGGGCCCCGACGCACTGCGCGTGCTCATCGAGCCACGCCGGGCGCGCGCGTTCATCGACCGTGCCCGCCGCCTGGTCTCGGCCGGCCGGCCGCCCTGCCCGCTATGCGGCCAGCCGCTCGTCGCCGCCGGCCACGTCTGCGCGCGCCTCAACGGCTACCGCCGCGGCATCTCGCTCAACCCGTGACCCGTGTCCGCCCCTGACGAGCTGACGCCTGCGCTGACGCTCGCCGGCGAGGGTGGGCCCGGGGTCAGCGTCGAGGACGCCATCGTGCTGCTCAGCGCGGGGGAGTTGACGATCGAGGGCCGGGTGATGGACGCCTCGAACGCGTCGTTCTACTGCGCGGTCAGCGACGGCTCGCGTTCGGCCGCGTGCGTGTACAAGCCGGTCGCCGGCGAGCGCCCGCTGTGGGACTTCCCGGACGGCACCCTGGCCGAGCGCGAGGTCGCGGCCTACGAGGTCTCGGCTGCCGCCGGGTGGGGCATCGTGCCGCCGACCGTCTACCGCGAGGGCCCGGCCGGCCCGGGCATGGTGCAGCTCTGGATCGACGTCGACGACGAGGTCGACATCCGCCGCTTCATGCGGCGCCGGGACCTCGACCGGTTGCGCGACATCGCGGTGTTCGACGCGGTGATCAACAATTCCGACCGCAAGGGCGGCCACCTGTTGCCGACGCCCCGTGGCGACGTCTACGGCATCGACCACGGCGTCACGTTCAGCGTCGAGACCAAGCTGCGCACGGTGCTGTGGCAGTGGGCCGGCGCCCGGCTGCGGCCCGACGCCATCGACGTGCTGGCGCAGTTGCGTGCCGATCTCGACGGCGAGCTGGGCGCGCGGCTCGAGCAGCTGCTCACCCGCCGCGAGGTGCGCCAGACGCGCTGGCGAGTCGAGAACCTGCTCACCAGCGGCCAGCACCCCGAGCCGTCCGGCGACTGGCCTCCCGTGCCCTGGCCGCCGATCTGAGCCCACCGACCCGAGTTGTTCTCGCCAGACGGGGTTCCGGCGCCGCGTACCGAGAACAGGTCGGCGGCAGGGTCAGTCCTGCTGTAGCACCGAGAGCACGTTGCCGGCCGGGTCGGTGAACCACGCGATCAGCGGGCCACCGCGGCGGTTGATGCCGCGCTCGTCGGTCCAGTCGTAGCGCTGGAAGGGCGCAGCGACGAGGGTCGTTTCATCTCGTTA
>CAZZZE010000023.1:4070-5453 GCA_964658365.1 uncultured Jatrophihabitantaceae bacterium | reverse complement strand
TTACCGCGAAAAGTGCATCTAGGGCCCGGATTTGTTGGCCTGCAGGGTGTTCAGACCGGGTCGTCTGCGGTAAAATCGAATCCATGAGCGAAACGGTCGAGCGGGTGGATGTGACTGCCCTGCTCGCCGACGCTCACGCGATCGTGGACGCGTTGCAGGCGCTGGATCTGACCCCCTGCAGCGACGACGAGGCGGTCGCCGCGGTGCGGGAGTTCGAACGGTTGCGCCGCCGCGTCGAGACCGTCGATCACGTCCTAATCCTGGACGTCGAGCAGCGCGGTATTCCGGCACGGGCGTTGGCCCGCGGTACGGGTGGCTGGTTACGCGACGCGCTCAAGGTCGACATCGGTGAGGCCAACGCCCGGGTCCGGGCGGCTCATGCGGCCGGGGCGCGGCGGTCGCTGACCGGTGAGCTGCTGCCAGCGTCGCATCCGGTCGTGGCCGCCGGTCAGGCCAGCGGCGATGTCAGTGCGAGGCAGGCCCGGGTGATCACCAGCATGCTCGACACGCTGCCGGTCGCGGTGTGTGAGCAGGTGCCTGAGGTCGAGGCCCGGTTGGTCGGGTTCTGCGGCTCCTTCGACCCGTGCGGGTTGCAGAAGCTCGCCGATCACGAACGGGACTGGCTCGATCCCGACAGCGGCTACCGCGACGTCGACCGCCGCCGGCGCGACCGGGACCTGCGCTTCACAGCCCGCCCCGACGGCTCCTGCCGCGGGTCGTTCGAGGGGACCGCGGAGCTCGGGGAGTTCCTGCAGGTCGCGTTCGACTCCCTCGGCGCACCCAAGCCGGCCGCTGACGGGATGCTCGACCCCCGCTCCGCCGGGCAGCGGCGCCATGATGCGGTGCTGGATGCGTTG
The DNA here is from genome assembly GCA_964658365.1 of uncultured Jatrophihabitantaceae bacterium. Lineage (GTDB taxonomy): Bacteria > Actinomycetota > Actinomycetes > Mycobacteriales > Jatrophihabitantaceae > Jatrophihabitans. Next base: position 4,596 of record CAZZZE010000023.1, on the reverse strand, counting down.
AAGGTCGCCATCAGCTCCGGAAGCCTGGAGAAGACCGGCGGGATTCTGGCCACCGTCGTCCTCACGATGTCCGAGCAGGCCTATGCGACCGGTACCGGGTTCGCCACCACCGGCCACGGCGCGCAGGTCCCGGTGCGCGAGGCGATGTCCTGGGCCGGCGGCGACTACCGGCTGTTTGCCACCGTCCTGAACAGCCTGAACGCCGTCACCGCCTACTCCTCCACCCACCGGCTGTTCACCGAAGGCCAACGCCTGGCGTTGGTCGCCCGCGACGGCGGGTGTTCGTTCCCCGGCTGCACCGCCCCACCGGGCTGGACCCAGACCCACCACATCACCGAATGGCGCAACCACGGACCCACATCGGTCGACAACGGCTGCCTGCTCTGCGGGATGCACCACCGAGAGTTCGAACGGATGGGCTGGTCCGTGCGCATTTCCGACGGCCGACCCGAATGGACGCCACCCCGCATCATCGACCCAGCCCAGACACCCATCCGGGTCTGAGGCCTGCTTCGAACCGGCGGTA
>CAZZZE010000023.1:0-3970 GCA_964658365.1 uncultured Jatrophihabitantaceae bacterium | reverse complement strand
TGCACGCGCACGTCTGGCCCCGTTATGACTGGGAGCCGCCCGAGCTCGTCGGCCGGCCGGTGTGGCTCTACCCGCTCGAGCGGTGGAGCGATCCGGCCACGGCGCTCGGGCCGCAGCACGACGCTCTGCGATCGGCGATCACCGAACGGTTGGCGGTTGGCGGTTGACGGCTCGACTGGGACCCCTGCGACGTCAGCCGGCCGCCTGCTGTGCGACGCCCTGTTCCAGCACCGAGAGCACGTTGCCGGCCGGGTCGGTGAACCACGCGATCAGCGGGCCGCCGCGGCGGTTGATACCGCGCTCGTCGGTCCAGTCGTAGCGCTGGAAGGTCACCCCGGCAGCGACGAGCTCGTCGACGGCAGCTTCGATGTCGGGAACCGGGAAGTTCAGCACCGTGAACGCGGCCGGCACATGGTCGGCTTTCGGATAGACGAGCACGTCGCGACCGGGCAGGTGCAGCTGCAACATCCCGTTGCTCTCGCTCACGCGCAGGCCCAGGGCGTCGGCGTAGAAGGCGCGCGCGGCGCCGATGTCGTCGGCGCTGAAACCGCTGAAGGCCGGGCTGTCAGCGAGCGTCACGGCTACCCACCTCGGCCAGCCGCTTGAGCGTGCCCTGGATACCGGCGCGGTTGCGCTTGGGGAAGCCGGCGAGCTTGAGCAGCACCCGGTTCCACACCTTGGTCGCGTCCCACTGCTCGGTGACCTTGGTGCCGCCGTCGACCGGCTCGAAGGTATAGCGCCAGATGTGGCCGTTGAAGTGCCGCCAGGCGATCTGCCGGCCCTCCTCGAACTCGACGACGATGTTCTCGATCTTGTAGGACGCACCCATATTCATGTCCATGCCGAACTTGGCGCCCAGCGACAGGCGCTGCGGGGCGCCCGAGCGGGCCGCCTGGACGCTGCCCGACCCGTCGATCCTGGGATGCATGGCCGGGTCGGCGACGATGTCGAACAGGCGCTGCGGGTCGGCGGCGATCACGGCGGACTCGGAGACGAGGTAGGCACTCATACGGCGCAGTCTGCACACCGGAGTCCGGCCGATAACGTGCAGGCATGGATTCCTGGCCGAGCGTGCCCGTGCCCGAATTGCCCGGCCGGCCACCTCACCTACGCCTGTACGACACGGCCACGGTCAGCGTCCGCCCGACCGAGCCCCGGGACGGGACGGCCCGGATGTACGTCTGCGGCATCACGCCCTACGACGCCACGCATCTCGGCCACGCCGCCACCTACCTGGCCTTCGACCTCCTCCAGCGCCAGTGGCGCGACGCCGGGCTGCGGGTGCACTACGTCCAGAACATCACCGACGTCGACGACCCGCTGCTCGAGCGAGCGGCCCACACGGGTGAGAACTGGATGGCGCTGGCCGAGCGCGAGACGCAACTGTTCCGCGAGGACATGACCGCCCTACGGGTGCTGCCACCCGACGACTACATCGGCGCCGTCGAGGCCGTCCCCGAGATCACCGCGGCCATCGAGACGCTGCTCGCAGCAGGCCAGGCCTACCCGGTGGACGAGGATCTCTACTTCCCGGTGTCGGCCGCCTCGGGCTTCGGCTCGGAGTCCAACTACGACCGCGAGACGATGCTGCGACTGTTCGCCGAGCGCGGCGGCGACCCGCAGCGGGGCGGCAAGCGTGACCCGCTGGACTCCCTGCTGTGGCGCGGCCGCCGGCCGGGGGAGCCGTACTGGAACTCCCCGCTCGGCCCCGGGCGGCCGGGCTGGCACATCGAGTGCAGCGTCATCGCCCTGAACCGCCTCGGCATGAGCTTCGACGTGCAAGGTGGCGGATCGGACCTCGTCTTCCCGCACCACGAGCACTCGGCCGCCCACGCCGAGGCGCTCACCGGGACGGCGCCGTTCGCCCGGCACTACGTCCACGCCGGCATGATCGGGCTCGACGGCGAGAAGATGAGCAAGTCCCGCGGCAACCTCGTGCTGGTCTCCAAGCTGCGCGCCGCCCACGTCGACCCGATGGCGGTGCGGCTCGCGCTGCTCGACGGGCACTACCGCGCCGACCGGGAGTGGACGGGCGGACGGTTGCCCGCCGCGGAGGCCCGGCTGGGCCGCTGGCGCGCCGCGATCACGCTGGACGCCACGCCCCCGGCCGACGCCCTGCTCACCCAGGTCCGCGAAGCCCTGGCCGACGACCTCGACACGACCCGGGCGATCGCGGCGATCGACAGCTGGGTCGACGCGGCGCTGACGTCGGGTGGTTCGACAGCCACCCCCGGCGCCGGTGCGCTCGTGCGCGACCTCACCGACGCGTTACTCGGCGTCGCTCTCTGATCAATTAAGCAATACGTCATTTTACGTATTCTTCGACGGCTCTGTTGACCTATTCGTCGGGTTTTCTTTGCGGGTCGAGAAAGAACGGCAAATAGCTATTGATTCGCCCTTCGAGCAGGTGGATATTCGCTGTGGCTTTGCCAATCAGAAGCCGAAATCGACCTCCTCTCGGACGGAGAACACGTGACACCCACCCTCAGGCACGCGGCAACGGCTGCCGCTGCCGCATCGGCGCTCATCGCCGGCATCGTCGTGGCACCAGCTGGCGCGAGCGCCGCCACGGCGAAGAACATCCCCGTCGTCAAGGCTCATCTGGGCACGTCCCTGTCGTTGAGTCGCACGCACCTCCGGCCCGGCCGAGTCACCTTCGCCGTGAACTCGACCCGTGGCGAGCAGGACCTACAGATCGCGGGCCTGCGCCCCGGATACACCTTCGCGCAGGCCAATCAGGACGTGGGCGCGGCCTTCGGCGGCAACGTCGCGGCCGTGCGCCGGGTCGACGCGAACGTCCATTTCAAGGGCGGGGTCGACGTCACCCCACGCAAGCCGGCACGCTTCACCATCTACCTCTCGGCCGGCACCTACTACGCGGTGCTCAACAACACGGCCAAGAAGATCGTCGTGTCCGGCACGCCGGTGGCCCGCAAGACCGTCCGGACGACGAACAGCGTTCGGATGCTCACCTACGGTTTCGACAGCGCACCCCGCCTGCACCGATCCGGCGTCATGCGGCTGACCAACACCAGCGACCAGCCGCATTTCCTGGTGATGATCCACGTGAAGAAGAACACCACGCGCGCCATGCTGAAGAAAGCATTCAACGAAAACAGCGAGAGCACGCCGACGTTCGTCCTCAAGGGCGGCGCGTCGAGCGAGATCCTGTCGCCGAACCGGACCCAGGCGTTCACCTACTCGGCGCCGGCCGGCCGTTACGTCCTGGCCTGTTTCTGGCCCGACGACGACACCGGCATGTCGCACGCGGCGATGGGCATGTTCAAGCTCGTCACGCTGTACTGACCGCACCGCTACATCCGGAAGGGCCCCACCCGGCGAGGTGGGGCCCTTTCCGGGCGTCCGCCCGGTCAGCTGTCGGTGCCGAGATGTGCCGAGATCTATGCCGAGATGCCGGACAGGATGTCGTCGGTCATGGCCACGGTGTACCCAGCGAACGACGCGATACGGTGCGGGCGATTTCGGGAGGTCGTGCGTTGTGAGTCGCCAATCCGTGCTGAGCTCGGTCGCCCGCCGGCTGTGGGTGCGAGATCCCGGGCACCCGCTGCGCGTCGGCATCGACGGCGTCTGCGGCGCGGGCAAGACCACGTTCGCCCACGAGCTGGCCACCTGCATCAGTGCGCTGGGCCGCCCGGTGCTGCGGGTCGATTCCGACGGCTTCCACCACGTCCGGGCCGTCCGCTACCGGCAGGGTCGCGACTCGGCGCGCGGCTACTACGAGGACGGCTATGACTTCGACTCGCTGCGTGAACTCGTCCTCGTGCCGCTGGGCGGTCGCCCACCGTTTCGCTACGCCTCGCGCCTTCACGACCTGGCCAGCGACGAGGTGGCGCGCGAGTTCGCCGACGCGCCACGCGATGCCGTCGTGCTGTTCGACGCCACGTTCCTGCAACGCGGCAGCCTGCGCGACCACTGGGACGAGGTGATCTTCCTCGATGCGGACCTCGAG
>CAZZZE010000022.1:2010-16723 GCA_964658365.1 uncultured Jatrophihabitantaceae bacterium | reverse complement strand
CGAACGAAGGACAGCCGATGACCTACTACCAGGCACGCGGATCCATCCCGCCCAAGCGGCACACCCAGCACCGCGACGCCGACGGCACCCTGCGCTACGAGGAGCTGATGGGCGAGGAGGGGTTCACCTCCGACTCCTCACTGCTTTACCACCGCGAGATCCCGTCCTCGATCGTGGACGCGCGCACCTGGGTGCTGCCCGACCAGTCGACCGTGCCCAACGAGCCGCTGCTCCCACGCCATCTGCGCCTGCCCGAGCTGTTCGCGGACCCGCACAGCGATGCGGACCTGGCGCGTACCGACGCGGTCACCGGGCGACGTCTCGTGCTGGGCAACGACGACGTGCGGATCAGCTACGTCGTCGCCGGCGCGGCCTCGCCGCTCTACCGCAACGGCCTCGGCGACGAGTGCGTGTTCATCGAATCCGGCACCGCGCTCGTGGAGACCGTGTTCGGCCCGCTGACGGCGCGTCCCGGTGACTACGTGGTGCTGCCACGCGCCACCACCCACCGCTGGGTGCCCACCGGCGACCAGCCGCTGCGGGCCTTCTGCATCGAGGCCAACAGCCACATCAGCCCGGCGCGCCGCTACCTGTCCAGGTTCGGCCAGCTGCTCGAGCACGCTCCGTTCTGCGAACGGGACCTGCACGGCCCCGGCGAGCCGCCCCACGTGCAGGGCACCGATGTCGAGGTGTACGTCAAGCACCGCGGCGAGAACGGCGTCGCCGGCACCGTCTACGTCGTCCCGCACCACCCCTTCGACGTGGTCGGCTGGGACGGCTGCCTGTACCCGTACACTTTCAATGTCGCGGACTTCGAGCCGATCACCGGCCGCGTGCACCAGCCGCCGCCGGCGCACCAGGTGTTCGAAGGAGCCAACTTCGTGATCTGCAACTTCGTGCCGCGCAAGGTCGACTACCACCCGCTGTCGATCCCGGCGCCGTACTACCACGCGAACGTCGATTCCGACGAGGTCATGTTCTACTGCGCCGGCGACTACGAGGCACGCAAGGGATCCGGCGTCGGCCCCGGTTCGGTCACCCTGCACCCGGGCGGTTACTCGCACGGACCGCAGCCCGGCGCCTACGAGGGCTCGATCGGCGTGCAGTTCGTCGACGAGCTGGCCGTCATGGTGGACACCTTCCGGCCGTTGCGGTTGGGGGAAGGTGGCCGAACCTGTGACGACGGTCGCTATGCCTGGACCTGGTCGGGCCGGCGGCTCGGTCGATGAGCGCGGTGGCGTCAGCGCCTAGAGATCACCGAGGGCGATGATCGGCGCCTCGATGCAGTCGGCGAGGTAGCGCAAGAACCCGCCGGCGGTGCCGCCGTCGCAGACCCGGTGGTCGAACGACAGGGTGAGCTGGCTGACCGCGCGTACGGTCACGTGTCCGTCGACCACCCACGGCCGGTCGATGAGGCGGCCGAGGCCGACGATCGCGACCTCGGGGTGGTTGATGATGGCGGCTGAGCCGTCGACCCCGAAGACTCCATAGTTGTTCACGGTGACGGTGCCGCCGGTGAGGTCGGCAGGCTGCAACGATCCCGCACGCGCCGCCGCCACTCGCTCGGCCAAGGCCGCGGACAGATCGCGCGTCGACAGCAGGTGGGCGCCGTGGACGACCGGCACCATCAGCCCGCGTTCGGTCTGGGCCGCGAATCCGAGGTTGACGTGATCGGCGAGGACGATCTCGTCGCCCTCCACGCGTCCGTTGAGTTCGGGATAGCGGCGTAGCGCCAGCACGGTGAAGCGGGCGAGCAGCGCGAGCACGCTGACCGGCCGTCCCCCGTCGGCGGCTTTCAGCGCCGCGCGAGTCGCCAGCAAGGCAGTGGCGTCGACATCCACCCAGACCGTCGCCTCGGGGATCTCACGGCGTGAGCGGCTCAACTTGTCGGCCACCGTGCGTCGCAGTCCGCGCAGCGGAATCCGGTTCTCGCCGGGGTGCGTCTCGATCGGCGGGCTTGCCGCGGCCGCCAGATCGCTGCGGCGGATGACGCCGGACGGCCCGCTGCCGCGGATCGTTGCCAGGTCGATGCCGGCCGCGTGGGCCTGCCTGCGCACGAGCGGCGAGATGACAGCCACCGAGGCGGCCGGGGGAGGTGTGGTCGCAGCGGTGTCGCGGACGGGGACTCGAGCGCGGCGTCGACGAGGGGTGCTGGCGGACCCTGTCCCGTAGCCGATGAGCACGCTGCCGCTGGCGTCCTCGGTCGGCGACACGGTCGGCACGATCGCCCCCGGTTCGCCGACGCGCTCGCTGCTGATGACGGGATCGACCGAGATCAGCGGCCGGCCGACCTTGACCATTCCGCCGGGCTCGGCATGCAGGCGGGCGACCGTGCCAGCGAAGGGGACGGGGACCTCGACGGCTGCCTTCGCGGTCTCGACCTCGACCACGACCTGGTCGACGGTCACCTGGTCGCCGGGGCGGACGTGCCAGCGGACGATCTCGGCCTCTTCGAGTCCCTCACCGAGATCGGGCAGCAGGAAGTCAGGCATGACCGTGCTCCGCCTCGAGCCAGCGCGCGTCCACGTCGTCGTCCCACTGCAGGCGCGTGATCGCGTCGAGGATGCGGTCGACGCTCGGCAGGTGGTGCGACTCGAGCATGGGCGGCGGGTACGGGATGTCGAATCCGGTGACCCGCAGAACCGGGGCCTGAAGGTGGTGGAAACACCGCTCACTGAGTCGGGCGGCGATCTCGGCGCCGTAGCCGCAGAAGCCACTGGCCTCGTGCACGACGACGGCCCGTCCGGTGCGCCGGACCGACTCGACGAGGGTCGCGTCGTCGACCGGCGAGAGACTGCGCAGGTCGATCACCTCGACGCTCCAGCCCTGCTCGGCCGCGGCGTCCGCCGCCTCGACCGCGGTAGCCACCGTGCCCCCGTAGCTGATCAGCGTGACGTCACGACCGGTCCGGACGGTGACTGCCTGGTCGAGCGCCGGGCCGTCGGTCGTCAGCTCGACGTAGTCCTTGGACCAGTAGCGTCGCTTCGGCTCGAGGAAGATCACCGGGTCGGGGCTCGCGATCGACTGCCGCAGCAGGCGGTAGGCGTCGGCCGGGTTGGCTGGCGTCACCACCCCCAGTCCGGGGGTGTGGGTGTAGTAGACCTCCGAGGAGTCACAGTGGTGCTCCACGCCGCCGATGCCGCCGCCGTAGGGGATCCGAATCACGATCGGCAGCTCGACCGCACCGCGGGTGCGGTTGCGCAGCTTGGCCAGGTGGCTGGTGATCTGCTCGAAGGCCGGGTAGGCGAAGGCGTCGAACTGCATCTCGACGACCGGTCGCATCCCGTTCATGGCCATCCCGATGGCCGCGCCGACGATGCCGGCCTCGGCCAGCGGGGTGTCGAAGACCCGGTGGTCACCGAAGCTGCGCGCGAGCCCGTCGGTCACCCGGAACACTCCGCCCAGGGTCCCGACGTCCTCGCCGAAGACGAGCACGCGGTCGTCGGCCTGCAGGGCGTCGCGCAGCGCCGCGTTGAGCGCTGCGGCCATGGTGACCGGTGCGACGGCTGCGGCCGTGGTTGCCCCGTCCAGCGTCGCGCTCACCGGTCATCCGTGGCTGCGAGCTCGGCGAACAGCTCGGCGCGCTGCTCGGTCAACTGGCCCGTGGGCTCGGCGTAGACGTGGCGGAAGAGCTCGGCCGGGTCGGTGGCCACGTCGGCGTTCATCCGCCGGCGCACGTCCGCCGCGTAATCCTCGGCCTCCTGGTGCAGCTGGTCGGAGTCGGCGTCGCCGAAGGCGCCGACGCTGCGGAGGTAGGCCTCGAGGCGGGTCACCGGGTCGCGCTCGGTCCAGCTCGCGACCTCGTCACTGTCGCGGTATCGGGTCGCGTCGTCGGCGTTCGTGTGTGCCTCGATGCGGTAGGTGAGCGCCTCGATCAGCGTCGGCCCTTCGCCGCGCGCCGCGCGCCCGAGCGCTGCTGTCACCGTGGTGTGCACCGCGGCGGCATCATTGCCGTCGATCTGTACGGCGGCCATGCCGTACCCAACGCCCTTGTCGGCCAGCGACCGGGCTGCGGTCTGCTTGGCCAGCGGGACGCTGATCGCGTACCCGTTGTTCTGCACCAAGAACACGACGGGCGACTTCCACACCGCGGCGAAGTTCAACGCCTCGTGGGTGTCGCCCTCGCTCGTCGCGCCGTCTCCCACGAACACCAGAGCCACCGTGTCCTCGCCCTTCAGGCGGGCGGCATGCCCCAGGCCCACGGCGTGCAGGGTGTTCGTGGCCAGCGGGGTGCACTGGGGCGCGACGCGATGCTCGTACGGGTCGTACCCGCAGTGCCACTGTCCGCGCAGCAGGCACAGCACCTCGACCGGGTCGACGCCGCGGGTGGTGATCGCCACCGAGTCCCGGTAGGTGGGGAACAACCAGTCCTGACGGCGCAGCGCCAGCGCCGCGCCGACTTGGCACGCGTCCTGGCCGCGGGACGACGGGTAGACGGCGAGCCGGCCCTGTTTCGTCAGTGCGGTGGCCTGGGCGTCGAAGCGGCGGCCGACGACCATGCGGCGATGCAGCTCGATCAGCGTCTGCGGGTCCGGCAGCTCGGCATCGCCGACCCGCCGCCCCGCTGGATCGATGAGCTGAACCGGCTGGTCGTGCCGCGGTGACGGTGCGGCCTCGCCGGCGCGACGGTCGGGGTGGAGCGAGGTGACGGACGCCATGGGACCTCTCGAGCTGGAGCGATGTGGAGGTCAGTGTGGCCGGAATCCGGCTATCCATCCAGGACGGACTGCGGAGCGCAGACTCTTGGCCTGCAATGGCAACTAGCCTGGGCACTATGTCTGCCGACAAGCCCTCGTCGACGCGTCCGTCCGGACGAATGGCCGAGCTCGACGACACCGACCGGCGCATCGTGGCCGAGCTGCGCGCGAGTGGCCGGACGTCGATACGAGCGCTGGCGTCCACGCTGCACATCTCCCGGGCCAGCGCCTATGCGCGGGTCGCCCGTCTTCAGAACGAGCGGGTCATCACCGGGTACACGGCGGTCATCGACCCGCAACGCTTCGGCCATTCGTTGTCGGCCTACGTGTATCTGAAGACGCAGCAGCGCTCGTGGCAGCGCCTGGAGCGCAAGGTGCTGGCCATCGCCGAGGTCGAGCATGCGGCGCTGGTGTCGGGTGAGCACGACATCGTCCTGCTGGTCCGCACTCGCGACGCCGTCTCGCTGCGTGATCTGGTGCTCACCCGCTTGCAGGAGATGCCCGAGGTCCTGAGCACGCGCACGGAACTGATCTTCGCGGAAAGGACCACTGCGCGACAGGAGTAGGAGGGCGCTGCTGCGCCGACTCGACTTCTGACGGGCCCGCGATCGGTCGGGCAATGGCACGGTTGTCGGTATGCCGGACACGCCCGCCGACCTGTTCGCCGACCTCGAGACGTGGTTCGCGCGCGACGCGGAACCCTTCACCGCCGACCGCACCCGGCACGTCTTCGACAACGACGAGTACGCCCGCCGGCTGCGGGTCCTGCGCGGGTTGATGGCCCAGGCGCGCCTCGACACGCTCGTCCTCACCGCGCCGGACGCGATGTGCTGGCTGACCGGCTACGACTCACGCTGGTACCGCTCGCACTCCGCGACGACGATGCCGCCGGCGCAATGCATCGTGGTGCCCGGTGACGCCGGACCGCTGGTGCACATCGAGACCGGGATGCACGAAGGTATCGCGCGGGCCACGTCCTGCGTCGAGGAGTTCGTCGCGATCCCGGGATCGGCATTCGACCACGAGCCGACCCTCGAGGAGTTCGTTGCGACGGTTGTCGGTGAGTTGCGCTCGCGAGCCCGGCTGCCCGGGGTGATCGGCGTCGAGCGGTGGAGTTCGGTCCCCAACCCGGCGACGCTGACCGCACTCGAGGCCGCCGTGACCGACGCGGGCGGCACGGTGGTGGACGCCACGGCGCCCATCCGGCGGGCTCGGCGTGCCAAGTCGGCGGTCGAGATCGCGGTCGTCGAACGGGCACAGCACGCGTGCGACGAGGGGATCCGGCACCTCGCCGAGCACGTCCGTCGCGAGCACACCGAACTGCAGGCCTGGCTGCTGTTCATGCAGGGGATGGTCGCCGCCGGCGGCGAGCCGACCGCGATGCACGAGACTGTCGCCGCCGGGCCGGCCATGCCGGCGCTGCACCTGACGAGTTCGCGCCGCACGTTCACCGGCGCGTCGTCGTTCTATGCCGACGCCGCGGCGGCCGTCCATCGTTACCACGCCCGTGCGACGAGGCTGATCTTCTTCGACGAGATTCCGGCGCACCTGCAGCGCGGCACGGAGATCCTGGCCGGTGCCTATGAGGTCTTCGCCCGCGAGGCGAGGGTCGGACGTAGCTTCGGTGACCTGAACCGCGCTCTGACGGCCTACTTCGACGGGCACGGCGTGCCGGGGTGGGCCGGTGGCTACGAACTCGGCCTGTCCTTCCCGCCCGACTGGGTCAACGAACTGAGCTGGAGCAGCTCGGACGCCGACGCTGGCGAGGTGATCGAGGACGGCACCGTCACCAACCTGGAGCTGTGCCTGTCCGGGCTCGCCTTGGTGGATACCGCGGTCCTCACCGCTGACGGGGCGCGGACGCTGTCGTCGCTGCCGCGGGTCTGCCTGCGGGCGGGGGAGCTGCCGGGCTGACCTCGGATCTCGACAACTGTCGAGGCAGGCACGCTGCTCTCGGCACCGCTGCTGGATCCGGGACGCGCCGAGACGCGGCATCCTGTGATGCATGCACACCAATGATTCGCCGGTCTGCGTCGTCGGCGCCGGCATCCTGGGCCTGTCCACCGCGGTGCACCTCGCTCGCGCGGGCGTTCGTGACATCACGGTGCTCGACACCGGGGGTCCGCTGGCTGGGACCACCCCGGCCGGCGCGGGATTCGTCGCCGCCTTCGCCGCCGACACCAACCGGCGCCTTGATCCGGCAATGATCGACGTCGCGCAATACGGCATCGACTTCTACACCGCGCTCGACCGCGCGGGCGCGGACATCGAGTTCAGCGCGAACGGCAATGTCGTGCTGGCCACGACCTCGGCCACGCTCGAGGCAGCCGTCGCCGGCATCGTCGGTCATCCGCGCCGGCTGCCCGGTACGCGAAGGCTGACGCCCCGCGATGTCGCGGAGCTGAGCGGTGGGTGCGTCGACCCGGACGCGATTGTCGGCGGCGTCCTGATGGCCGAAGGCGTGCAGGTCACCACCGGGCTGGTCTGCGCCGCATTGCTGGAGGAGCTGGCCTGCGCCGGTGTCCGCGTGCAGTTCGAGACCGAGGTCACCGGCCTGGAGCTCCGCGACGACGCCGTCGTCGGCGTACGCACGGTCGACGGTGTCGTTCCTACCGGCCGCGTCGTGCTGGCGTGCGGTGCCTGGACGAACGACCTGCTGCGCCCGCTCGGCTGGTCGCTGCCGGTAGTCCCGGTGGTCGCAACCCGGTTCGTGACGGCTGACTGCGGGGTGCCGCCGGACATGCCCTCGGCTCAGTGTCTGGACCTGGGCCTGTGGCTGCGCGAGCTGCGGGGCGGGTTCTCGTGGGGGACGGGCATGGCCTACCGAGGGGTCAACGCGCTGCGCGCCGACGGCGTGGTCATCGGTCACGGACGCCCCGACGTGCCGTCCCTCGTAGCGCGTCAACGGAATGTGCAGCCCGACGTCGCGCGGGTCTTCCCGCTGCTGGGCGAACTCGAGCCGGTCGAGGTCTTCCAGGGCATGCCGGTGTACTCGTCCGACGGCAACTTCTTCGCCGGCCCGCTGCCGCACCGCGAGGGCGTGTGGGTGGTGGCCGGCGACAACGAGTCGGGCGTGACGCACGGGCCGGGCATCGGACGCTTGCTCGCCGACCTCGTCACCGGTGCATCCCCGATCTTCGATCCGACGCCGTACCGCCTCGATCGCGTCGGAGCGGCGGAGTTCCCGGACGACGAGTCGGTGATCGCTTCGCTGTCCCAGGACCGCATCGCCAGCGTGTTCGCCTGACAGCCGCGCGACAAACGTAGAGTCCGCTGTACCGGCGTCTCGGCAGGAGTCGGACGACGGGGCACGGGTTGCGGTGCGAGTCTGGCGGACACCGCACCAGTGATCGGGGAGTGACCAATGGGTGTCCAGCCGTTGACCAGCGCAGGATCGGACCTGTCCCGCCGCCGCTTCCTGCAGTCCCTCGGCGCGGCGGGGCTCCTGGCGGGGAGCGGCGCCCTCGCGGCGTGCACCCGCTCGAACCCGTCGACGCCGGGCTCCACAGCCACCACCGCGACCGCAGGAAAGCCGCGGCGGGGTGGCACCTTGCGCATCGGCATGGTCGGCGCCGGCAAGTCGGAGTCGTTCAACCCGGGCGGCGCCAGCAGCGCTCTGGTGAATCTCGCGCGGGTCAGTGCCGTATTCGACCCGCTGGTCACGATCGGTCCCGACCTCACGGTCCGGCCGGCCCTGGCGACCCGGTGGACGCCCAACGCGGACCACAGCGTCTGGACCTTCACGCTACGTAGCGGCGTCACCTGGCATGACGGCACACCGTTCACGACGGCCGACGTTGTGCACAGCCTGAACTTCGTTGCCTCCACGTCGCTCGCGCCGTCGGTCGCCAACGTCGACCTCAAGCGCGTGCGGGCGTCCGGGCCGAACACCGTGGTGGTACCGCTCAAGTCGCCCGACCTGCTGTTCCCCGGCCAGCTGGCCAACGTCTGGATCGTGCAGAACGGCGTGACCAGCTTCGTCAAGCCGGTCGGAACCGGGCCGTTCGTCTTCACCTCACTGAGCCCCGGGGTTCAGAGCGTGTGCGCCCGCAACCCGCACTACTGGGACACCGGTAAGCCCTACGTCGACTCACTCGTCATCAAGTCGATCACCGATGACACCGCCCGGTACAACGCGCTGCTGGGTGGCCAGATCGACGTCATGTCACAGCTGCCCTTCACCCAGGCCAAGAGCCTGGGCGCGGGCCTGCAGTCGCTGTCCTCGCCAGGGGTGACGGCCCAAGCCTTCTATATGGACGTGCGCAAGGCGCCGTTCAACGACGTGCGGGTGCGCCAGGCGCTGAAGCTGCTTGCTGACCGTCCGCAGCTCGTCGCCGTCGCGCTCGACGGGTACGGCACGGTGGGCAACGACCTGTTCGGAAAGGGTCTGCAGTTCTACGACAACAGCCTGCCGCAGCGCACCCGCGACGTCGCACAGGCGAAGGCCTTGCTCGCCCAGGCAGGACACGGCTCGGGGCTCTCGCTCACGCTGCAAACCGCCGCTGCCGCACCCGGGATGGTGCAGGCCGCCACCCTGTTCAAGCAGCAGGCCAAGGCCGGCAACGTCAACATTTCGATCTCGCAGGTGGACCCGACCGCCTACTTCGACCCCACCCTCGACTACCTGAAGCTGCCGTTCGCCCAAACCTTGTGGTCCGGGTTCAACACGCTGTCGAGCTTCTACACCTACGCGATGGTGCCTGGCGGCGCGGGCAACGAGACCCACTGGACGAAGGCGTCGACTGCGGCCGCGATCGCGGCCGCGGCGAAGGCCAGCGATCCCGCTGCCGCGCAGGCCGCGTGGGCCACGGTGCAGAAGGAGCAGTACGACGCCGGCGGCTACCTCTGGTGGGGCAACGTCGACAACCTCGATGCCTGCTCATCCCGAGTCCGCGGCATCACGCCGAGCAAGTACTTGAACATGGGACTGCCCGGCAGCCTTGCCGACGCCTATTTCATGTCATGACCGCGATCGAGACCTCGGCCCCCCAGCTGCTCACCACCGCGCCTGCCTCCGCGCGGGCGGAGCACCCGGTGGTGGCCTTCCTGGTCCGCCGCGTCGCCGGGGCCGCAGTAACACTGGCCGTGCTGTCGGTCCTGGTGTTCCTGGCCACGGCGGTCATCCCGGGCGATGCGGCAAGCGCCATCCTCGGTCGGCAGGCCGACGGGCCGGCGCTGCGCAGCCTGCGTCAGAAGATGGGCCTGGACCACTCGCTGATCTACCAGTACTGGCACTGGGCCGGCGGCCTGCTGCGCGGCGACCTGGGGCCGTCGGCGGCCGGGTACGTGGCCGGCGGCCACCTCAGCGTGTGGAGCCAGATCAGTGACAAGCTGGCGAACTCCCTCGAATTGGCCGCCCTCGCGTTCGTGGCCACCGTCGTCGTCTCGGTACTGCTCGGCGTGGCGTCAGCGCTGCGCTCAGGCAAGTGGCAGGACCACCTCATCTCCTCGGTCACGCTGGTCCCGGCCGCACTGCCTGAATTCGTTCTCGGCGCCATCCTCATCACCGTGTTCTTCACCTGGTTCGACCTCCTCCCGCCGACCTCCCTCGTCGCCGCAGGCGCCAGCCCGCTGGCCAGCCCGTCGGTGCTGGTGCTGCCGGTGCTGACCCTGGTCGGCGTCACGGTCGGCCCGGCCGTCCGGATGATCCGCGCCGGGATGCTCGAGGCGTTGCAGGCCGACTCCGTCGCCGTCGCTCGCCTCAACGGCATCAACGAGCCGCGCGTGATCTGGCGCTACGCACTGCGCAACGCGATCGCACCGAGCGTGCAGGTCTTCGCCCTCATCGCGCAGTATCTCGTCGGCGGGCTCCTGATCGTCGAGTTCCTGTTCGGCTACCCCGGCATCGGCGCCGAACTCGTCGCCGCCGTCCAAGCCCACGACAACAGCGAGGTGCAGTCGGTGACGATGCTGCTCGCCGCGATCTACGTCGCGATCACGATCGTGGCCGACCTCGCCGTCATGCTGCTCGTGCCGAAGCTGCGGACGAGCCGATGACCGCCCTGGCCGCGCCCCGCCTGCGGCGCGTCATGCCTGCCACGACCTCTGGTCGCATCGGGCTCGGACTGCTCGTGGCGGTCGTGGCTGTCGCGCTGCTCGGCCCGCTGCTCGCCGGCAACGACCCGAACGCCACAGTCGGAACGCCGTTCGCCCCGCCCGGGACCGGAGCGCTGCTCGGCACGGACGAGCTCGGTCGCGATGTTCTCGCGCGCACCCTCTACGGCGGACGCACCGTGCTGCTCTACTCCGCGATCGCGACCGTGCTGGCCTACCTCGGTGGGCTCACCATCGGCCTGCTGTCCGGCTACCTGCGGGGCTGGACCGACACCGTGCTCATGCGCGCCGTCGACGTGCTGCTGTCGTTCCCCGCGCTGGTGTTCATCCTGCTGGTGTCCGTGGGCCTCGGCCGCGGGATCACCGCGGTCGTCATCGCGACCGCGGTGGTGCAGCTGCCGGCGATCGCCCGCATCATCCGCACCGCCACCCTCGAACAGTCGGTGCGGGGGTTCGTCGAGGCTGCGGTGGCTCGTGGCGAGCGCACCGTCTCGATCGTGCGACGCGAGATCATGCCCAACATCGCCCGCACGATCGCCGCAGACCTGGGCTTGCGCTTCACCTGGTCGGTGTTGCTGATCGCCAGCGTCAACTTCCTCGGTCTCGGCCTGCAACCGCCGGCCACCGACTGGGGCCTCATGGTGTCGGAGAACAGGGCCGGGATCGGCCCGAACCCGGCGTCGGTACTGCTGCCCGCTCTCATGCTCGGACTGCTCACGATCAGCATCAACATGCTCGGGGATTCGCTGAGCGGGGATCGCCGATGACTGCGACCGCGAAACCAGAGTGCGCCTTGAGCGTGCGCGGGTTGCGCGTGGAGGTGGACACGGGTCGACCCATCGTCGACGGCTTGGACCTCGAGGTGCGCCCCGGCGAGATCGTCGGGCTGGTGGGCGAGTCCGGCAGCGGCAAGACCACGGCGGCGTTGGCCCTGCTGGGGTACGCACCGACGGGCACCCGGATCGCGGGCGGATCGGTCGTGATCGGCGGGCACCACATCCTCGATCTCGACGACCGCCAGCGTCGGCGGCTGCGCGGCAGCGTCGTGTCCTACGTGCCGCAGGACGCGGGCCAGGCGCTCAACCCGTCGCTGCGCATCGGTGCGGCGATCAGCGATGTGATCCGCGAGCACAGGGCAACGGGCCGGGAGGCTGTCACCGAGATGCTGGCCGCCGTCGACCTGCCCGCGACTGCCCAGTTCGCCGCTCGGCTGCCCCATCAACTCAGCGGTGGGCAGCAGCAACGGGTCACCATCGCCATGGCGATCTCCTGCGATCCCCCGGTGATCATCATGGACGAGCCGACCACCGGGCTCGACGTGCTGACCCAGGCCAGTGTCCTGAGCGAGGTCAAGCGATTGCGCGACGAGCTCGGGGCGGCGCTCGTCTACGTGTCGCACGACCTCGCCGTCGTATCGCAGCTCGCCGACCGGGTGGCGGTCATGTACGCGGGCCGGATCGTCGAGAACGGGCCGACGGCGACGATCCTGCAGCGCCCACGCCACCCGTACACGCGCGGACTGGTGCAGTCGATCCCTGACCATCGCCGTCCGCGTCGGCTCATCGCCATGATCGGTACCGCGGTCGGCGTCGAGGATCGCCCGGACGGCTGCCCGTTCGCACCGCGCTGCGACCAGCGCACCGACGACTGCACCACCGAGGTGCCCCCGCTGACGCAGGTCGCAGACGGCCATGAGGTGCGCTGTCGCCACGAGGCACGTACCCCGCCCGTGCAGCTGGGCGAGGATCGCGTTGCGGTCTCGCTCGCGCAACCGCGCACGGTGCTCGAGGTCGTCGGGTTGCGTGCCACGCACGGCAGCGGCCGGCACGTCGTCGTCGCGGCCAACGACGTGTCCTTCGAGCTGGCGGCGGGTGAGTGCCTGGCCCTGGTCGGACAGTCCGGCAGCGGCAAGACCACGATCGCACGCTGCATGGTGGGGCTGCACGCTGTCGACGGCGGACGGATCGTCCTGCGCGGGACGGCGATGAAACCGCTGGCCCGACAGCGCACGGTGGAGCAGCGGCGACAGATCCAGTACGTGTTCCAGAACCCCTTCCAGTCGCTGAACCCGCGGCGCACGATCGCCGACCAGCTGGCCCGCCCGGGCCAGGTGCTGCGAGGCCTGGGTCGCCGTGCCGCTCTGGCCGAGGTGCCCCAGCTCCTCGAGCAGGTCCGGCTGGCCGCCCGCATCGGTGACCGGTACCCCGGCCAGCTGTCCGGGGGTGAGCGTCAGCGGGTCGCGATCGCCCGTGCGCTGGCTGCCCACCCCGACGTGCTCGTCTGCGACGAGATCACGTCCGCGCTCGACGTGTCGGTGCAGGCCGCGGTCCTCGACGTCCTTGCCGACTTGCGCGAGCGGATGGACGTCGCCATGTTGCTGATCACCCACGATCTCGGCGTGGTCAGCGTCGCGGCGGACCGTATCGTGGTCCTCCAGGACGGCACGGTCCGCGAGACCGGGACCGTCCGCGATGTCGTGGCTGCACCCGCGCACGCCTACACCCGCGATCTGATCGCTGCCGCACCTCGGCTCGACCGTCGCGACGAGCCGGTCGTCACAGCCGGCGGACAGTCGTGACGACACCCTTCGTCGCCACGTCGGGCGAGGGGCTGCGCCTGGCTGGAACGCTCAGTGGGACGGGCGATGCGCTGCTCGTTGCGTTGCACGGCGGTCCAGGCGGTCTGGGCGGCGGCTACCTCTCGGGCCTGCATGCGCTGGCCGGACCGGATCGCCGCGTCGCCGTGTTCGACCAGTTGGGCACCGGGGGTTCAGCACGTCCGCCGAAGGATTACGAGTGGTCGATGGCCGGCGCCGTCGCTGACGTGGACTCCGTGCGGGCGCACCTCGGCGCCGACCGCATCGACGTGCTCGGACACTCCTACGGCGGGATGCTCGCGCTGCAGTACGCGCTGGACCACCCGACACGAGTGCGCCGCCTGGTGCTGTCGAGCACCGCCGCGAGTGTCGCGCGCTGCGTGGCCGCCCAGGTGGGACAGGTGCTTGCCGCGCTGCCGGTGCGCGAGGCGGTTGCCGCGATGACCGCCGACGTCCTCGCCGAGCACGACGACCCGCGCTACCTCGCGGGACTCGACGCATGGCTGCGCACGGTGATGTCGGGAAGCGACGACACGGCTGCGGAGTTGAGCGACGAGGCGCAGGATCCCGGACCGGCCGGGCACGGACTGTGGGGCAACCGGATGTGGTTCGCCACCGGCGCGCTTCGCGATTGGAGTGCCGAGGAGCGGTTGAGCGAGATCACGGCTCCCGTCCTGGTCGTGCACGGCGGTCGGGACAGCTCCGACCGCGCGGTCAACCAGGTGTTGGCCGACGGGCTCACCGACTGCGAGTGGATCACGCTGAACGGTTGCTCGCACGACCCGATGGAGGGGCCACATGCCGATACCTACCTGCGCATCGTCGCCGGCTTCCTCGACCGCAAGCCCCACGAGTGAGGCGGAGAAGATCGATGACCATGACTAGCAGCCGGGATGCCGGTGCGGCCCGGCCCGGCGACACCGTTTCCTACAGTGAGTTGATGCGTCGCGGCGTCGAGAACGGCACGGGGATCCCGCGGTCTCTGTACGTCGACGATGCCGTCTTCGACCTCGAGATCGAGCACATCTTCAATCGCAGCTGGCTGTATGCCGGCCACGCGTCGCAGTTGGCCGAGACCGGCTCCTACGTCACCGTGGACAGCGGCGCCGAGAGCGTCATCGTGGCCCGGACGAAGGGCGGCGCCCTCGCCGCCTACGAGAACGTGTGTCGCCACCGCGGCGCACGGCTCCTCGACGGCTGCGGGCAGACGCAGCGTCTCGTGTGCCCGTACCACCAATGGGCCTATCGACTCGACGGTTCCCTGCAAGGCGCTCCGAAGATGGGCGCGGACTTCCGGCGCGAGGAGCACTCGCTGCTCCCGGTGCGCGTCGGCACGTGGCACGGCTTGGTCTTCGTCAACCTGGCA
>CAZZZE010000022.1:0-1910 GCA_964658365.1 uncultured Jatrophihabitantaceae bacterium | reverse complement strand
CAGGAGTGTTATCACTGCTCGGCCAACCACCCGGAGTTCGCCCGCACCTTCGAGGTGTCGCCGGCCGCCAATCCCGCCGCAGCGGGCAGGAAGGCGCTGGCGAGCGCGGACGGTCGCGTCCAGGTCGCGCAGTTCGCGTTGAAGCCCGGGGCCGTGTCGTTGACCATGGACGGCGCACCCGCTTCTGCCGTGCGGCTCGGTGACTACGCCGACGGTCGGACGCCACAGACGGCTTCGGTTAGCCTGACCCCGATGTTCGCCGTGGTCTGCTCTCCCGACTACGCGGCGGTCGTCTACGACCGGCCGTTGTCGAGCAGCCGCACGCAGGTGACCATGGAGTGGCTGGTGGCCGAGAGCGCGGTGGCCGGCGTCGACTACGACGTCGACAATCTCATCCGCGTCTGGGATCGCACCAATGAGCAGGACTGGGAGCTGTGCGCACGGACGCAGCTCGGGGTCCAATCCCGTCGGTACGCGCCCGGGCCGCTCGCCCCCGACGAGCGGGCCATCGCCGGATTCCACCGCGCCTACGCCGACCTGCTCGCTGCCGCCGAGCGGTGATGACCCAGCCCGCCGACGACACCGGCTCGCTGGTCCGCACCGTTCTCGAGCGCGCGGCCGGCGAGGTGACGCAGGTCGCTGACCTGACCCTGTCGCCGGACGGACGGTCGCTGGCGTTCACCGGTTCCCGGGTACAGGATCCGGCAGCCGGCCCGCGCCGCTGCCTTGGTGTCGTCGAGATCGCAACGGGCGCGGTGCGCTGGCATGCGGAGCCAGGTGTGGAAACCCATGGCCCGTCGTGGGCGCCGAGCGGTGATCTCGCCTACCTCGCCGAGCGTGGCGCAGCGACGCGCGTCGAGTTCGCGGAGCTCTCAGGCGATGGACACCTTGCCGTCCGCGGCGAGGGGACGACGCTGCCCCGGCTGCACCCGGAATACGTGCGGTGTGCTCCCGACGGCGCGCGCGTGTTGGTCGGCGTGGCGGAGACCGGCGCCGAACTGTCCGACGTCCACGGGTCCGGCACGCTCGCAGCAGCGGCGGACACCCCGCCCTGGCAACCCGTGGTCGACCATGGCGGGGCGGCCCCCGGCGGGTGGCGCAGGCTGTGGCTGATCGACGCCGACGGCGGCGATGCACGGTGCGTGTCGCCCGACGGTATGAACATCTGGGAGGCAGCGTGGGCCGGCAATGGTCACGTCGTGCTGACCTGGTCCGACGGACCGTCCGAATCGGACTGGTACCGAGCGCGGCTCGGTGTGCTCGACCTGGCCGCCGGCACGGTGGACACCCTGCTCGCTCCCGAGTTTCAGGTTGTCGCTCCCGCCGCGTCGCCATCCGGTCGCCAGGTCTCGGCGATCACCGGCATCATGAGCGATCGCGGTCTGGACACCGGCGACCTGGTCGTGGTGGATCCCGGCGCTGATCCAGGGCGGGCAGGTGGTGCTACGACGCGCATCCTCGACACCTTTGGCGTCGACGTCACCGATCAGCACTGGGCGGACGAGAACACGCTCGTCGTCGTCGGGCAGCGCGGGCTGCACACCGTTGTCGCCCGCATCGACGTCGCATCGGGTGTGGTCGCAGAGATCTGGGCCAGCGAGGACACCTGCGGCAGCACCCTGGTCCCTGCCGTCGCGGTCGGCGGGACGGACGTGTACGCCTGCACCCACGGCTACGAACGCGCACCGGCGCTGACCCGGCTGTCCAGCGGTGGCGAGCAGGTGGTGGCCACGCTCAACAGCGGTCCGGCTGCACTCCGGTTCGGCTCGGTGGAACTCCTCGACTGGGTCGGGGCCGACGGCGACACGGTCCACGGGGTGCTCGTGGTTCCGGACAGACCCGGCCCCCACCCGCTCATCGTCAACATCCATGGCGGACCGGTCGGCGCGTGGCGAAGTTCCGCGGCGCTG
>CAZZZE010000021.1:7776-16874 GCA_964658365.1 uncultured Jatrophihabitantaceae bacterium | reverse complement strand
CGAACTCCTCGCCGGAGTGGTACTCGACGCCCACGTAGTGGACCTCGACGGTGTCACCCGGCTTCGCCTCGGCACCCTCGCCCACGACGATGTCGTCGATGGCGAGATCGGCCGGGGGCTCGCCGCCGGGATAGTCGATGACTGGTTTGCTCAATGCCATGCGCCCCATCCAACACGACATCCACGACGCGGTGCTCGCCGAACTCGATCCGGTGACCCTGTACCGCATCCTCCAGCTGCGGACGGAGGTGTTCGTCGTCGAACAGAACTGCGTCTACGCCGACCTCGACGGGCGCGACCTCGAGCCCGACGCCCGGCAGCTCTGGGTCGAGCGCGACGGCGCGGTGCTGGCCACCCTCCGCCTGCTCACCGACCCGAACGGCGACGCCCGGATCGGGCGGGTCGCCACGGCCGCCGCCGCCCGCGGCGAGCGGCTCGCTGGTGCGCTCATGCACCACGCGGTCGGCCTCGCGACAGGACGATCGATCGTGCTCGCCGCGCAGAGCTACCTCGAGGCCTGGTACGCCGCTTTCGGCTTCAGCCGCGACGGCGCCGAGTTCGTCGAGGACGGCATCCCGCACGTCCCGATGCGCCGCGTCCCGACCGCTCCGTGACTGGCAGAGTCGCACGGGTGACGCTCGACCCGGCCGCGCTCGGCATGCAACCGCATCCCGAGGGCGGCTGGTACCGCGAGACCTGGCGGCACCACGAGCACCTCGACACCCCGCGCGGACGGCGACCCCTCGCCACGTGCGTGTCGTTCCTGCTGCAGCCCGGCGAGGTGTCGGCGTGGCACCGCGTCCGCTCGGCCGAGCTGTGGCTGTGGCAGGGCGGCGGTCCGGTCGTCGTGACGACGGGCGGGACGGGCGACGCACCCGGCGACACCGTCGGGCACACGCTGCACGTCGGCGACCAGCACCTCGTCGACGTGGACGAGTGGCAGACCGCGCGGCCCGCCGGCGACGAGACGACGCTCGTGGCGTGCGTCGTGTCCCCCGGTTTCGACTTCGCCGACTTCACGCTGTTCGACGGCTCGGACCCGGGGTGAGCGACGACCGGGACGCGTGAGCTCGGCTACCTGCCGAGGTAGGCCAGGATGCCTGCGGCGACCGCGGCCGCGATGCGCTGGCGCCCGGCAGCCGAGCGCTGCAGGCCCGCGTCGTGGGCGTTGCGCATGTTGCCCAGCTCGAGGAACGACGTCGGCGTGGTCGTCAGGTTCAGGCCGGCGAGGTCGGTGCGGTAGTAGTAGCCGTCCGTGCCGATGTAGGTCGACGGGACGAGGCCCGAGGACGTGGCCAGCGTCCGGTGCAGGTCTTTCGCCAACGTCGCCGTCTTCGCCACCGTAGCCGCGGATGCACCGACCGGCCGTCGGCTGTCCTCGTTGACGTGGAAGCCGTGCCCGGCCGCCGGGGCGCCGTCGGCGTGGATCGCGACCGACAGCGTGACGCCCTTCGCGCTCTCGAGCCGGGCGCGTTCGTCGACGCACGGCCCGACGCCCGAGTCGCTGTCCCGGGTCATCCGCACCCGGACGCCGTGCGCCTGCAGGATCGTTCGCACCCGCGTGCTGACGTCCCAGGTGAACGCGTGCTCGGCGTACCCGGAGTTCGTCTCGGTACCGGTGGTGTTGCAGGCCTTGCGCCTGCCGTAGCCTGCGTCGACGAGCACGTCGATCTGGGCCAGGTGCGTCGAATTGCCCCCATTGTGGCCCGGGTCGAGGACGACCAGCGGGGCCGCGTGCGAGGCGTTCGGGGGCTTGGCCGGCGCCGTCGCCGTCGCGGTGGTGATCAGGGTCGCCTCGCGGGTGACGACGGTCTCGCCGCGCGTGTAGTACAGCGCGCCGGGGCCCTCGGACAGGACCGCGACGGCGTAGCGGTCACCGTCGATGAAGCCGGTGCTGTTGATGATCGCGTTCGTCGGGTGGGCCGGATCGCGGTGGGTGTCCCAACCGTTCTTGACCGCGGCCGAGGGCTGCGCGGCGGCGAAGCCGAAGGCGTTCGGCTCGCCCGTCTTCGTGCGCTGCTCGTTGGCGTGCATCCGCGCTGACAGCCAGGGCCAGACCTTCGGGTCGGCCTTGAGCTTGGCGTAGAGCTGCACGAGCCCCGTGGCAGTCAGCTGGGTGCTTCCCCAGATGCCCGGCATGGACGGCGGGCCGCCGAGTCCCGGCACGCCGTAGTGCGCCGCGATCCACGGCTCGAGGCCGTCCTTGCCGACCTTCGGGTACAGCGACCAGGCCGCGGCGTTGTCGGAACGGGTGATCATCGCGGCGGCGGCGGTGGCGGTCGTCCCGGTCATCTGCCCTTGTGCCAGCAACCGGGCCGCGATCAGCACCTTCGCGACCGAGGCGCTGGCGAAGCGCTGCGTCGACACGCCGGCGGTGGTGAGCGCGCCCGTCCTCGTGTCCAGGATCGCGACGCCGGAGTACATGCCCTGGGTGGCGGCGAATGCCACCGCGGCACGCGCCGCGCGGCTCAGCGCAGCGCCGGTCGCGGCGGCCGTCGGGGTGGCCGATGCCGGCGGCGCAGAGCTGCTCGAGCGCCCGGCAACGCCGGTCGACGACCGGCCGGCGGCGGACGGGACGGCGGCGCTCGTCGAGGGCGGCGACGACGAGGGGTGCCCGTGTCGGGTCCCTGCCCCCGAACTGCAGCCGGCTGCGAGGGTCACGCCGAGCACGGCCATCCCGACGCGTACGGCTGATCGGGGGCCCACCGCAGGGACGGTACCCGTGGCTTCGCGCGAAAGGCTCAAGATCGAGCGGCACCGGCCGACGTTAACGACATCCAGCTCGCACACAGGCGGCTGGGATGTCCGGAAGGGGCAGCGCCCCATGATCCTGCATCGCAGGGTTTACCTCATCGCCGCGTTCGTGGCGGTGCTGACCGCTGCCATCGCCGCGCTGGGCCTGCTCGAGATGTCGCGGTCGAACGGTCAGTCCGATCGCCTGATAGCCGGCAACGCCCAGTCCGACCTGCTCGCCGCAGCGCAGCGCGACATCGTCACCTCTCAGGTGCAGTTCACGTCCTCGCTGGAACAGCCGAAAGGCACCGCCGCGCGCCGCGCCATCTTCGTGACCGCCTCCGCGCAGCAACAGCGCGGCGTGGACGAGTGGAACCGGTTGCGCCGGACGGCGGCCCGGCGGGTGGCGTCCTCGACGCAAGCCGTCCAGCTGAGCACCGACTTGCGCGAACTGCCCTACTTCTCGACCGGCTCGACCGCCGGCTCGGCCCGCGGCACGGCGTCGACGACCGTGCTCGACACGACCCCGGCCGAGGTCGCCCTGGCGGCCATCCGGGTGGCGTCCGACTTCGACGCCGTGCGTCAGCTGCAGAACGCGTGGTGGGCGGCGCAACTCGCGCAGCACCGCGATACGGGCCGCAACGGGATCATCGCGGTTGTCGTCGCCGGCTCGCTCGTGATGCTCGGCGTCCTTGCCGCCCTGACCTCGCTCGCGCGGGCGGCCCGCCGGCGCGACGAGGACCTCGCCGAGCGCGATCGCGACCTCGAGCGGGTGGCCCGGTCGAACGAGTTCGAGGCCCGGCTGCAACGGGCTCTGGAACTGTCGGCCAACGAGGACGGCGTGTACGCCGTCGTCGAGCAGGCGTTGGACGAGGTGGTCCCGGAGCTGGACGTCGAGATGCTGCTGGCCGACTCCAGCCGCGCGCACTTCCAGCAGCTCGTGTCGACGGCAGCCGACGCGTCACGCGGCTGCTCGGTCGATTCGCCGACGCAGTGCCCGGCCGCCCAGCGCGGCGAGGTCCTCGCCTTCGAATCGAGCACGGCCCTCGACGCCTGCCCGTATCTCAAGCAACAGCCGAAGGCGGCCTCGGCGATCTGCGTGCCGGTCAGCGTGAGTGGCCTGACGGTCGGCGTTGTCCACGCCGCCGGGCCGCGCAACGCGCCTCCCGACGCCCAGAAACGGACCGCGCTCGAGTTGATCTCGCGCCGCGCGTCGGACCGGATCGGCATGATGCGGGCCTTCTCGGACTCCGAGACGCAGGCGAGCACCGATCCGCTGACCGGCCTGCCGAACCGCCGCTCGCTCGAGAACTCGGTACGCCGGCTGCGCGAGACGGGCAACCCCTACGCGGTCGCCTTCGGCGACCTCGACCATTTCAAGACGGTGAACGACAAGCACGGCCACGCCGCCGGTGACCACGCCCTGCGGGTCTTCGCGCGGGTGCTGCGAGACCAACTACGTCCTGTTGACATCTTCGGCCGCTACGGCGGAGAGGAGTTCCTGATCGTGCTGCCCCTTTGCGACGCACCAGAAGCCACGGAGGTGCTCGAGCGCATTCGCGCGTCCCTGAGCGTCACGCTGGTCAGCGCCGAGTGCCCGCCTTTCACGGTGAGTTTCGGCCTCGCCCTCGGCAACGCCGCGGAGAGCTTCGAGGACACCGTCAGCGCCGCCGACGGCGCCCTGCTCGACGCGAAGCGCGAAGGTCGCGATCGGATCGTCCTGGCCCGCCCGGTCCGGGCGGACGCGCCGGCCGCCGGCGAACTGCGATCGGTGGCCGCCCGATGACGCGCGCATGCGCGGGGGCAGCCGGTCTCGGTTGCTCCTGCCAGGCACCGCAGCCGGTGGGCAGCGGGCACCTGCTGTTCGCGACCGCCGTCAGCCACACCGCGACGGTGCTCCGCTCGGCGTTGGCCGAGGTCGAGGCCTCGGTCGTGCAGCGCGCACCCGGGTTGATCGAGGCATGGCCCATAGACCCGCAGGCCGACTCATCAGCACTGCTCGCCGCGGCGCAGAACAGGCTGACCAGCGTCGAGGCGGGCGAGGTCCGCGTCCTCGCCGCCGACGACCGGGACGGGGACGCGCTGCTCGCCGCAGCGCTGCATGCGCCGACCCTGAGCCAGAGCGGCGCGCGCTCCGAACACGCGCACCTGATGCCGCTGTTCGACGACGAGGTGAAGAACTTCTACTCCGTGTACCAACCGATCGTGTCGTTGACGTCCGCGCACGCACCGACGATCGGTTACGAGGCGCTGCTGCGCGCGGTGGGCCCGGACGGCGATCTGATACCGCCGGACAAGCTGTTCGCTTCTGCGGCCAGCGCCGGGTGGCTGCACGTCCTCGACCGGGTGGGCCGCACCACGGCACTGCGCGGGACATCGGGTTGGCTCGGTGACGCGCAGCTGTTCGTCAACTTCGTGCCGACGACGATCTACCGGCCCGAGGTCTGCCTGCGCACCACCGAGGAGGCGGCCGAAAAAGCCGGGCTGCGCATGGACCAGCTCGTCTTCGAGGTCACCGAGAGCGAGCAGATCGCCGACGTGTCCCACCTGACCCGGGTGTTCGACTACTACCGCGCCAAGGGTTGCCGGGTGGCGCTCGACGACCTCGGTTCCGGCTTCTCGTCGTTGAACAAGCTCGTCCAACTCCGGCCCGACGTCGTCAAGCTGGACAAGCAACTGGTGCAGGGACTGCCCGAACCGGTCAACTGCGCGGTGGTCGCGGCGATCGTCCAGATGGTGCACAGCTACGGCGGCGTCGTACTGGCCGAGTGCATCGAGACGTACGAGCAGGCCTTGAGCGCCCAGGACCTGGGCGTCGACCTCGGTCAGGGGTGGTACTACGGCCGGCCCGAACCCCGCACCACACGGCTGCTGGAGCAGGCCGATCGGACACCCGTGCTGCCTGCGGTGAGCTGACCGCACCCGGGTCAGTGGTAGTCGGGTCAGTCGATGCCGGCGATGTTGCGAAGCGGCTCGTCCGCGCTTACTGCACGGTCCACGACCTGGCCCGCGGCGTCATGGAAGGCGACGCGGTCACGACCTCGGTGTTTGGCGTCGAAGAGCGCTGCGTCCGCCCGGCTCAATACCGTCGGGAGGTCCTCGTCGCCGTTGGCCTGCACCAGGCCGAAGCTGACGGTGAAGTTCGGGAGTCCGGAGACCGTGGTGGCAGCGTCGAGACGGGCCCGCATCGCGTCGAGAATGCCCGCTGCATTCTCGGGGGGACAGCCGGGTAACGCCACGACGAATTCCTCGCCGCCATGGCGGCAGACCAGATCTCCGGCCCGGACCGACGAGTTGAGGGTCTGTGCGAATAGCCGCAAGGCCCGGTCGCCGGTCTCATGACCGTAGGTGTCGTTGAGTTCCTTGAAGTGGTCGAGGTCAGCCATGGCGATCGACAGTGGCTCGCCCTCCTTACGGGCCGCGGACAGCCGCTGCTCGAAGGAGCGTCGATTCAACAGCCCGGTGAGCGGATCGGTCGTCGCTTGCAGCTGAGTTTCGGCCATCACCCGCAGCAAGCCGATCCGGGCTCCGCCCAACTTGGCCACCGTGGCGGCGTCGCGGACCTGGTCCTCGGCGAACGCCGCGGGGGCCGGCGCGGTGGCGTGAATGACGCCCACCGTGCGGCCCATGATGGACACCGGCACACACATCGCCGAGATGGACCCGGCTTCGCGGCCGCGCAGTTTCGGGCAGGCGTCGAGGTCGTCGCTGTCGGCGAATCGTTGAACCTGGGCCCGCCGGGCCGCGGGGCAGTGATCGGGCTTGTCCACCCTGCAGCCGGGCGGCTGCCCGGTGGGGGAGGCACTGGCCATCCGCATCAGGTGCGCGTGACTGTTGTCGGCCAGCAGCAGCTCGACCGGGGACTCCGGGAAGGTGGAGGAAAACGATCGCTGGATGACGTCGATGACCTCGGGTTCACCTTCGGCCATGTCCAGGGCGTTCGCCAACCGGCTCTCGAACTCCTGGCGATGGACCTGCACCGCTCGCTCGGAGGCTTCCCGGTCACCGACCGCAAGAGCGTCGGTGAGTTGGCTGGTCAGAACATCGACGATCTTGTCGCTCTTGGCCAGCTGAACGATGTTCGCCCGGAAGAGGACGTAGTTGAGGGGCAACGTCAGCAGGAACATCCAGCCACCGAGCTCCGGATACGTCCCAAGGCCGCTCTTCGTGTGCATCGTCAGCAGCAGCGCGAGGACGCTCATTGCGGGGACGACGACGCTGATAACGACGATGCTCATCTGTCCGAACCGTCGCGTACGTTCCCGCTCACGAGCCCGGTCGGCCTCCGTCACGGCGACGCTCACTGGAGTGGGCACGTTCACAGCTCTCCAACCTCGCGTGGTGGTCGGCGGACGCTGCTCGACGGGACGCGGATAGACAAGACCGAAAATCCGGTCACCTACTGATTGCCATCGGCGGCAGTGACGCGAACTTGAGCGTTCAGCCAGGCTCCGTGCGGGGTCGATCGCGCAGCTCGGGCATCTCGCTCACGCAAGGGGCACCGTGAACGCCGACGGTGGCCCGGGGCCTCGCGAACGTCGGCCCGATGGAGCCGCCTCGGGGAATCGAACCCCGGACAACCTCATTACGAGTGAGGTGCTCTACCGACTGAGCTAAGGCGGCGCGTCACGGTGTCGCCGCAACCCGAGAGAGTCTAACGGGTCACCCGAACCGCCTGCCCACTGCGCGGGGGACAGCCGCCGGGCGAACGGCGGGCGGCGGGAGTGTCCGCGCAGCGAAATGTCGATGAACGACACCTGACCGGGCCGGTGATGTCGCCGATGATCACCGATGGTGGTGGCGTGAGGTATCGCGACGCACCCGGCCCGCTCGCCGTCGCCCATCGCGGCGGCGCGGGGCTGGCGGCCGAGAACACCCTCGAGGCGTTCCGCCGCTCGCACGCGCTGGGGGTGCGCTTCCTCGAGACGGACGTCCGAATCACCCGCGACGGTCACCTGGTCGCCTTCCACGACGGCCTGCTGAACCGGGTGACGCCACTGACCGGACGCATTCGGGACAGAACGCTGGCGGAGGTGGCGGCGACGTCCGTCCAGGGCGGTGGTCCGGTGTTGGCGCTGCCCGAACTGCTGGCGACGTTCCCGGACTCCTGCTTCACGATCGACGTCAAGGACCCCGCCGTCATCGGGCCGCTGGCCGAGCTGATCAACGCGACTGGCGCTGCCGCCCGGGTCTGCGTCGCCGGCGCGCGCGGGACGTGGCTGCGCCGCCTGGCCGAGCTGACCGGACCCGAACTGTGCGCGGCGCTGAGCTGGCGCGACCTCGCCCAGCTCGCGTCGCGCGGCGGCCGCTTCCCGGTCGGCGGCTTCGCACACGTCCCGCTGCGCCTCGGTCGGCTGCCGGTGTTCCGCGACGGCCTGCTCGCCCGCGCCCACGACGCCGGCGTGCGCGTCGTCGTCTGGACGGTCAACGACAACGCAACGATGCACCGGCTGCTCGACAGCGGCGTCGACGGCATCATCACCGACCGCCCGGACGTGTTGCGCGAGGTGTTGATCGGCCGCGGCCAGTGGCACACGCCCGGCACGCACGTCGTCGTGCCGAGCGGCTGATCAGGTCCGCGAGTCGAACGCCTTGCGGCTGCCGCACACCGACGCCAGCGCGCAGCTGGTGCGTCGCCCGTCCTTCGCCATCCGCACCACGACCTGCTCCCCCGGCACGTTGTGCCCGACGACGGTGCCCGGGCCGTCGTCTGTGTCGACGTCGCTGCCGAGAGCCGGGGCCTGCTCGGCGAAGTCCTGGTACAGCGGGTGCTCGTACTTCAGGCAGCACATCAGCTTGCCGCAGGCGCCGGAGATGCGCATCGGGTTGACGGGCAGGTCCTGGTCGCGCGCCATCCGGACGCTCACCGGCTCGAAGTCGACGAGGAACGTCGCGCAGCACAGCTCGCGGCCGCACGAGCCGAGCCCGCCGGTGAGCCGCGCCTCGTCGCGTGCGCTGAGCTGGCGAAGCTCGACGCGGCCCTTCAGCGTGGCGCCCAGGTCCCGCACCAGCGCGCGGAAGTCGACGCGCTGCGGCGCGGTGAAGTACAGCGTCGTGTGCTGCGTGGCCGGGACGTGGTCGATGCCGGCGATCTTCATCGGCAGGCCGTGCTCGCGGATCAGCGTGCGGGCCGCGACGCGGGCCGCGGCCCGGTGCTTGCGGGAAGCGGCGGCGGCCTCGACGTCCTCGGCGGCGGCCATACCCGAGAGTACGGGCAACCCGCCGATGTCGTCGTCGACCCATTCGGGCGCCCACGTCACCTGCGCGACCTCGTCACCGTCCGACGTCGGGTAGAGGACGTGGTCGCCGACCGCCGGCCGCAGCTCACCCGGGTCGGCGTAGTACAGCCGGCCCTGCGGCTGGAA